>NZ_JBNQTI010000067.1:0-40667 GCF_050325825.1 Kitasatospora sp. LaBMicrA B282 | reverse complement strand
CCCCGCCTCCCCCTGGCCCCGAGGCGGGGCGGCGCCGCACCCGGCGCCGCGCCCGGCGCCGGCCCGAGCGGATCACGCCGGCCCCTCGAGGGCGGGAGCAGGGCGTTGTCACAGGCGGCGGCCATGATGGGGCCGTCAAGGTGACACCCCGACGGAAGGCGCTGCTGATGGGTGAGGTGAAGAACGGGGCACTGGCCGCGGCCGGGCCGGTGCTGCGGCCGGCGCGGGCGCGCTGGTGGCAGGGGCCGCTGGTGGGGTTCGACCTGGAGACCACGGGGACCGACCCGGCCGAGTCGCGGATCGTCACGGCCGCCCTGGTGGACGCGGTCGGCAGCGAGCCGGTGCGCACCACCCGGTGGTTGCTCGATCCGGGGGTGCCGATCCCCGAGCAGGCCAGGGCGATCCACGGGATCAGCGACGAGCAGGCCCGCACCAGAGGCCGGCCGCCGGCCGCGGCGGTCGAGGAGATCGCCGCCGCGCTCTGCGCCCGGCTGGCCGAGGGCATACCGGTGGTGGCCTTCAACGCCCCGTTCGACCTGTCGCTGCTCGACGCCGAGCTGCGCCGGCACGGCCGCCCGGGCCTGTCCGAGCGCTCGGCCGCCCGGCAGGTCGCGCCGGTGCTGGACGCGCTGGTGATCGACCGTGCGGTGGACCGCTACCGCAAGGGCTCGCGCGGTCTGGGGCACGTCTGCCAGGTGTACGGGGTGGAGCTGCTGGACGCGCACGAGGCGGCGGCGGACGCGCTGGCCGCGGTCCGGGTCGCGGTCGCGCTCGGCGAGCGCTACCCGGCCGAGGTCGGCGAGCAGAGTCCGGCCGCGCTGCACGAGCGGCAGGTGGGCTGGTACCGGGACTGGGCCGAGGGCCTGCAGTCCTGGCTGCGGCAGGGCAAGGACCCGCAGGCGGTGGTCGACGCCCGGTGGCCGATGCGCTGACCAGGCGTCAGGGGCGATGCCGGGCCGGCGAAAGGTTTCCCCCGGCCCGCTCAGGCGGCCGGGAAGTCGAAGGTGTACCCCTGCTGCACCAGCCAGGGCAGCAACTGACCCAGCGCCGCCACGCTCTGGCTCCGGTCGCCGCCGCCGTCGTGCATCAGGATGATGCCGCCCGGGCGCAGCTCCTTGTGGACGGCGTCGAGGATCTTGGGGACGCCGGGGCGGGACCAGTCGACGGTGTCCACCGTCCAGCCGAGCGGCCGCAGCCCGTTCTGCACCGCGATCTGCCGGTTGTCCGCGCTGAAGTCGCCGCCCGGCGCCCGGAACCAGCTCACCTGCGCGCCGTTGCCGCCGGCCTTGAGGATCATGGTCTTGGCGTCGACTATCTCGTGCACCTGGCGGTCGTGCGACAGGACGTGCATCGGCTGCGGGTGGTGCACGGTGTGGTCGCAGAGGCGGTGGCCCTCGGCCAGGATCCGCTGGACCAGGGCCGGGTTGGCGGTGGCCTGCGGGCCGATCTCGCAGAAGGTGGCCTTGGCGTGGTACCGGGCGAGCAGGTCGAGGATGGGGCCGGTGGCCGGGCCCGGGCCGTCGTCGAAGGTGAGCGCCACGGTGCGGCTGGTGCTGCCGGTGGCGGTGCCGTAGACGATCGAGGTGCCGGGTGCGTCGTTGCTCGGGAGCGGGGCGGCGGCGGTGCTCCCGGCGGGGGCGGGGGTGCCGGTCGCCGCCGCGGCGCTGCCCGGGCTGCCGGCGACGGGGGTGCCGGTGACCGGTGCGCCGCTGACCGGGCCGCCGGCGGTCGGGTTGCCGGCGCTCGCGCTCGCGCTCGCCGGGCCGGGGTGGGCCGCCGCGTCCGCCGAGGTGCCGGGGCTCGAACTCCCGCAGGCGCAGGCCAACGCCAGCGTGAGGGCGGCGACGCAGCCGGCGGCAGCGCGCCGGAGCAGGGTGCGGCGGGCGGCGGGGACGGACATGCGGCGGCTCCTGGTCCGGGGTGGCCGCCCCCGGGCGGTGCGGCTCGTTCGTACGACGACGGCCTTCGCCCGGCAGGTTCCGCGATGATGAGAACATCGTCGGAAAATCCTGTGAGTTGGCTGAACTTCGTCAGGTCCGGAGCCGACAGCTGACAGCCGACAGCCGGCTGCCCGGCCCCTGAACGGGACCGGGCAGCCGGGGCGGTGCGGGGCGGTGTGGTGTGGTGCGGGCCGTCAGGCGGTCACCCGCCGGTGCCGCGCGCCCTCGTCCGCCGGCGACCCGGGCTGCTGCGCGGGGGCCTGCGGGACCGGGACCGGCTCGCCGTGCGAGAGGTTCGGCAGCCAGGACAGCCAGCTCGGCAGGTACCAGTTCCGCTCGCCCAGCAGGCTCATCACCGAGGGCAGCAGCACCCCGCGGATGACCGTGGCGTCCACCAGCACCGCCACTGCCAGGCCGACGCCCATCTGCTTCATCGACTGCACCGAGAGGGTGCCGAAGACCGCGAAGACCGCCACCATGATGATCGCCGCGCTGCTCACCACCCCGGCGGTGGAGCGGATCCCGTGGGCCACCGCGTCCCGGGTGGCCAACCCCCGGTCGTGCGCCTCCTTGATCCGGGAGACCACGAACACGTGGTAGTCCATGCTCAGCCCGAAGAGGATCACGAAGAGGAAGAGCGGCACCCAGCTCTCCACCGCGCCGACCCCGGCGGTGCCCAGCAGCGAGGCGCCGACGCCGTGCTGGAAGACCAGGGTCAGCACCCCGTAGGCGGCGCCCACCGAGAGCAGGTTGAGCAGCACCGCGGTGACCGCGATGCCCAGCGAGCGGAACGAGGCGAGCATCAGCAGGAAGGCGAAGACCACCACGAAGGCGAAGACCGGGAGCATGCTGCGGGTCATCTGCCGGTTGAAGTCGTAGGAGGCGGCGGTGTTGCCGGTCACCGGGGCCTGGGTGCCGGGGACCTTGAGCAGGGTGTCCGGCACCAGGGTGCCGCGCAGGGTGGCGAGCGCCGCGGTGCTGGTCGCGTCGTTGCCGCTGCCGTCGAGCGGCACGGCGATGGTGGCCACGTTCTGCGCCCGGTAGGTGGTGACGTCGATCGGGCCGTGCATCTGCCCGCTCGCCAGTGCCCGGCTCTTCAGGTCGGCGATGGCCTGCTGCACGGCGGGGGCCTCGATGTCGCCGGCCTTGACCACCACCTCGGCCGGGGCCGGGCTGCCGGGGAAGGCGGCCTGGATCCGCTCGGAGGTGGCGACCAGCGCGTTGCCCTTGGGCAGCGACTGTTCGAAGGTCAGGTTGGCGGTGTGCATGGTGACCAGCGGGGCGGCCAGCGCCAGCAGCAGTCCGGCCGCGGCCACGGTGGCGGCCAGCGGGTAGCGCAGCACCGGGGTGAGTACCGCGTTCCAGATCCGGCTGCCGCTGCTCACGTCCTGGGCCTTGAGCCGGTGCAGGAACGGCACCCGGCCCTTCTCCACCCGGTCGCCGAGCATCGAGAGCAGGGCCGGCAGCACGGTCAGCGACCCGAGCACCGCGGTGATCACCACCACGATGGTGGCGTAGGACATCGCCTGGAAGTCCGCGATCCCGGTGAAGAACATCCCCGCCATGGCGACCACCACGGTGATCCCGGAGACCAGCACGGCGCGGCCGGAGGTGGCGGCGGCCACCCTGAGGGCGTCCTCGGGGCTGCGCCCGGCGGCCCGCTCCTCGCGCTCCCGGCGCAGGTAGAAGAGGCAGTAGTCGACCCCGACGGCCAGGCCGACCAGCAGCATCACCGAGCTGGCGTCGTCGCTGGTGTGCAGGAAGCCGCTGCTCAGCCCGACCAGGCCGCCGGCCGCGATGAACGCGGTCAGCGCCAGGCCCACCGGCAGCACCGCGGCGACCAGGGCGCCGAAGGCGATCAGCAGGATGCCCAGGGCGAGCGGGACGGCGGTCCACTCGGCGGCCGAGAAGTCGTTCTTGAACTGGTCGTTCGACCACCTGGTGGCGCTGGCCTGGCCGAACTCGGCGACGGTGAAGGACGGTTGGGCGTGCTGGACGCCGGCCACCGCGTTCAGCGGGGCCGTGACGGCGGTCGCGGCCTGGTCGGCGTCGCCGACCACGGTGAACTGGATCAGCGCCGAGTGCCGGTCGGCCGAGATCGCCCCGCTGTCGTAGGGCGAGCGCAGGTCGGTGGTCCTGCCGGTGCCGTTGATCGCGGCGACGGTCTGCTCGACCACGGCCCGGAAGGCCGGGTCGTCCGCGGTCCGTGCGGCGCTCTGCACCAGGACCGTCTCGCCCTGCGGGCTCTTGATCCCGGCCTGGTCGAGGATCTTCGCGGCCTGGGCCACCTGGCCGGGCATGGACTCGGCGTCGGTGATCTTGTGACTGCCGGCGGCTCCGCCGAGGAAGGCGGCCAGGACCACGAAGACCAGCCAGCCGAAGACGGCGGCCTTGCGGTGCCGGGCGCTCCAGGCGCCCATGGTGGCGGCGAAGCCGGCCTGCTGCGCGGGGCGGGCGGCGCTGCCGGAGTGCGGCGCTCCGGCGGGCTGCGGGGCTCCGGCGGACCGGGCCGGGCGGTGCGAGGTGGACACGGGAAATCTCCCCCAGGGCCGCGGCGCTGCGGGCCGCGAGGCGGTGCCCGGCGGTGGCCCCGGGCTCACAACCGAGGCTAGGGAGTGGGGTGCTGAGGGGTAATCCGGCC
Source organism: Kitasatospora sp. LaBMicrA B282 (assembly GCF_050325825.1). NCBI lineage: Bacteria > Bacillati > Actinomycetota > Actinomycetes > Kitasatosporales > Streptomycetaceae > Kitasatospora > Kitasatospora sp. LaBMicrA B282. Next base: position 36,086 of record NZ_JBNQTI010000067.1, on the reverse strand, counting down.
AGCGGGGGAGCGGTCCCTGGGCTTTTCCCCCAGGGTCCCCTGGGGTCCGCCCCAGGGTCGGGGTGGGGTTTTCCCCCAGTCGCCCCTCCGACCTGGGTACCGGCGGAACTCCACCCTGAGGGGGAGGGATCTCCACCCCGCGAACGAGGTATTGACACGGCCCGGCAGGTCAGGATGGTGCAGGGCCGCGCGTCGGCCCAGCGGGCATGCGTCGAGGACTACGGCCCACGGGGGGCTGCTTGCCGGTCGGCTAGTAAGTTCTCGTATGATGCTCGTTCGTACTTACCTGCCGACCGGCTAAGACCATGCGGTCGTGGCCGTCTCAGCCGTCGCCCGGCGTCCCGTCCCCCAAGGGCTGCGGTGAACCATGCCAGGAGGCATTGCAAGCATGTTCCACCGAATCGGACAGTTCGTCGTCAAGCGGGCGTGGTGGGTGATAGTCGCCTGGATCGTGGCCGCGGTCGCGATCGTCGCCACGGCTCCCACGCTGACGGCCCAGACGGACGAGAGCTCGTTCCTGCCCAAGCACTACGAGTCGATCCAGGCCCAGGAGCTCCAGGACAAGGCCTTCCCGGCGAACTTCACCCCGAGTGCGATCCTGCTCTTCGAGCGGACCGACGGCGGGAAGCTGGACGCCTCCGACCAGGCCGCGATGGCCAAGGTCACCGACGGCCTGACCGCCGAGAAGATCAAGTACGTCCAGACGATCCTCCCGGTCACCGACAAGCCGGCCGCCCAGGGCGGTTCCTACTCGGGCGACGGCAAGTACGCGATGTCGCTGGTGGGCTTCGACAAGAACACCCCGCAGCAGGGCACCGAGACCGCCGACACCGCCAAGAAGCTGCGCGACGACGCCAAGACGCTCTCGGCCGGCAGCAACCTCAAGGTGCAGATCGGCGGCCCGGCCGCGCAGAACCTGGACCAGCAGGACTCCTCGAAGCTGGCCAACGCGCTGATCGGCGTCGGCACCGTCGTCATCATCCTGCTGACGCTCTTCCTGATCTTCCGCAGCCCGATCGTCGCCCTGCTCCCGGTGCTGATGATCACGGTCTTCTCGCTCGTCGCCAACGGCCTGATCGCGGACGCCAGCAAGGCCTTCGGCCTGAAGGCGGACAGCTCGGTCTCGGCGATCCTGATCGTGGTGCTCTTCGGCGTCGGCACCGACTACTTCCTCTTCCTGATCTTCCGCTACCGCGAACGGCTGCGAGCCGGTGACGAGCGCCACACCGCGATGATCAACGCCGTCGGCCGGGTCGGCGAGGCGATCTCCTCCGCCGCCGGTGCGGTGATCGTGGCCTTCAGCGTCCTGGTCCTCTCCAGCCTGGGCATGTTCAAGGCGATGGGCCCCTCGCTGGCCATCGCGGTCGCCGTCACGGCGCTGGCCTCGGTCACCCTGGTGCCGGCCGTGCTCTCCCGGATCCCCGAGCGGGTGCTGTTCTGGGAGAAGGGCCTGGTCTACGCGATCCGCAAGTTCGTCTTCCGCCAGCAGGTGCAGCCCAAGACGCGCTGGCGCCAGGAGCCGGCCGGCGCCAAGTTCGCCGCGCTGGGCCGCACCGTGCAGCGCCGTCCGGGCATGGTGGCCGCCGTCTCCGGCCTGATCCTGGTCGCGCTCGCCCTCGGCGCCACCGGCTACAAGGGCAACTTCGACCTGGCCTCCGGCTCGATGCCGAAGACCAAGGAGTCGATGGTCGTCCAGACCACCATGGCCAGTGCCTTCTCGGCCGGCGCCGCCGACCCGTCGCAGGTCTACCTGACCTCGACCAACGGCACGCCGCTGGACCAGAGCGCCTTCCCCGCCTACGTCTCCGAGCTGTCGGCGGTCCCGGGCGTGGCCCAGGTCAGCCCGAAGCCGAAGCTGAGCGGTGACAACCTGACCGCCAACTTCACCGTGCTGCTCAAGGACGACCCGGCCTCCAACAAGGCCATCGACACCGTGGGCAAGCTGCGTTCGGCGGCGCACGCCGACGCCCCGCAGGGCACCCAGGCGTACGTGGGCGGCATCACGTCCATCTACAAGGACATCAACGCCGCGATGACCCACGACTACGAGCTGGTCTTCCCGGTCGCCGCGCTGCTGATCATGCTCATCCTCGGCCTGCTGCTGCGCAGCGCCGTGGCGCCCTGGTACCTGATGGCGGCGGTCGGCCTCGGCTTCGGCGCCACCGTCGGTGCGACCACCCTGCTGTTCCAGAACATCCAGGGCCAGTCCGGCCTGATGTTCATGCTGCCGATGTTCATCTACCTCTTCGTGGTGGCCATCGGCACCGACTACAACATCCTGATGATCGCCCGGTTGCGCGAGGAGGCGGCCGAGGGCCGCGACCCGCGCGAGGCGGCCTCGATGGCGCTGCGGCACGGCGGTCCGACCGTCGCGGCGGCCGGTGGCATCCTGGCGGCGACCTTCGCCACCATGCTGCTGGCCGGGAACAGCCTGTTCAGCCAGATCGGCTTCTCGGTGGCCTTCGGCATCGTGGTCTCGGCCTTCGTGATGGCGATGTTCTTCACCCCGTCGCTGACCGCGCTGCTGGGCCGCGCCGCCTGGTGGCCCGGCCACGCGAAGCTGAGCGAGCAGGACGTGGAGCCCGGCGAGTGGACCGAGCGCGACGAGCTGGTGCGCACCCGCTAGTGCCTGCCGCAGTAGTACTCCGGTAGCACCGCAGTGCCCACGGGCCGCCCCGATCTCCCCGGGGTGGCCCGTTTCACGTCCGCAGCGGGGTGATGGTATGCAAAATATTCCGATCATCTTCGCGGGGCTCGTGCTACAGTCGAAGCAGTTGCAGTTTTGGTTCCCATGAACGTTTGTGTGCGCCTGCTGGTTCAACCATCAGGCGCATTTGTTTTGTCCGGTGTCATCTCCGGATGGGGATCGCGGCGACGCGGGGTCCACGCAGTGTGGTCCCTGTAGCCCCCAGGTATGAAGGAGACGGTTATGGCTACCGGCACCGTGAAGTGGTTCAACAGCGAGAAGGGCTTCGGCTTCATCGAGCAGGCCGAGGGTGGCCCGGACGTGTTCGCCCACTACTCGAACATCACCGCCCAGGGCTTCCGTGAGCTCGTCGAGGGCCAGCACGTCGAGTTCGACGTGACCCAGAGCCCGAAGGGCCCGCAGGCCGAGAACATCCGCGTCATCGGCTGACGTTCCGGCACTCTGCTGGACGCGCACGACGCAGCGAAGGCCCGCACCGCACGGTGCGGGCCTTCGCCCATGCCGCCCAACGGCCGGGGCGGCGCACACCTTCCTGGCGGCCGACCCACGAGTCACCTCGACGACGGTGACCGCTCAGGACGGAGCACACCCGCATGACCGATCAGGCACGCCCCACCGGCGGCCGTGGCCGCACCCGCGGCTCGGCCCCCCGCCAGTCCGGCGCCCAGGGCCGCGGCCCGGCCCGCGGACGCGGCCAGGCCCGCCCCCGCACCACCGCCACCCCGGCGACCACCGAGTTCACCACGGTGACCGGCACCCCCGCCCGCCCGCCGGCGGCGACCTTCGCCGAGCTGCCGCTGCCCAAGGGGATCCTCTCCGCGCTGGGCCGCGAGGGCGTCACCGAGCCGTTCCCGATCCAGTCCGCGACCCTGCCGGACTCGCTGGCCGGGCGCGACGTGCTCGGCCGCGGCCGCACCGGCTCCGGCAAGACCCTGGCCTTCGGCCTGTCGGTGCTGGCCCGCACCGCCGGGCAGCGCGCCGACGCGCGCCGCCCGCTGGCCCTGGTGCTGGTCCCCACCCGCGAGCTGGCCCAGCAGGTCACTGACGCGCTCACCCCGTACGCGACCGCCGTCAACCTGCGGATCGCCACCGTGGTCGGCGGCATGTCGATCACCCGGCAGGCCAACGCGGTGCGCCGCGGTGCCGAGCTGCTGGTGGCCACCCCGGGCCGCCTGGACGACCTGATCGGGCGCGGCGACGTCGCCCTGGACCAGGTGCGGATCACCGTGCTGGACGAGGCCGACCAGATGGCCGACATGGGCTTCCTGCCGCAGGTCACCAAGCTGCTGGAGCAGGTGGCCGAGGGCGGCCAGCGGATGCTCTTCTCCGCCACCCTGGACCGCAACATCGACCGGCTGGTGCAGCGTTTCCTGACCGACCCGGTGGTCCACTCGGTCGACCCCTCGGCCGGCGCGGTCACCACCATGGAGCACCACGTGCTCCAGCTCGAGGCGGCCGACAAGGCCTCCACCACCGCGCACATCGCCTCCCGCGAGGGCCGGGTGATCATGTTCGTGCACACCAAGCACGGCGCCGACCGGCTCGCCAAGCAGCTGCTGGCCACCGGGGTGAAGGCGGCGGCGCTGCACGGCGGCAAGTCGCAGCCGCAGCGCAACCGCACCCTGGACCAGTTCCGCGACGGCCGGGTCACCGCGCTGATCGCCACCAACGTGGCGGCCCGCGGCATCCACATCGACGGCCTGGACCTGGTGGTCAACGTGGACCCGCCGATCGACCACAAGGACTACCTGCACCGCGGCGGCCGCACCGCCCGGGCCGGCGAGTCCGGCACCGTGGTCACCCTGGCGCTGCCCGAGCAGCGCCGCGACCTGTCGAAGCTGATGGCCGCCGCCGCGATCCGCCCGATCACCACCAAGGTGCGCCCCGGCGACGCCGAGCTCGCCCGGATCACCGGCGCCCGCACCCCGAGCGGCGTCCCGGTCGTCCTGGCCCCGGTCACGCCGGTCGAGACCGCGCCGGCCCCCTCCGCCGCCCAGGCGAACCGCCGTCCCAAGGCCAAGCGCTCGGGTCTGCCCGCGGACGTGGACATCAACGGCAACCCCAAGCGCCGCCGGCCCAAGCAGCGGCTCGGCCAGGGCGGCAGCTCCGGCGGCTCCGGCGGTCAGGGCGGCTCGCGCACCGCGGCCGGCTTCATCGGCAAGTCCGCGACCGGTCCCAAGCCGGGCAGCGGCTCCAAGACCGGCTCCAACTACGGCACCGGCCGCCAGCGGCGCCCCGCCCGCTGAGCGAGCCCTGCTGAGCGAGCCCCGCTGAGCCGGCCTCGCTCCGCGACCCGTGACGGGCCCGCACGCTCCGGCGTGCGGGCCCGCCGCCGTTGCGGGGCGGGCGTCACCGGCCGGGCGGGCCCGCGAGGTCCGGGTGGGTGTCGCCGGTCGGCCGGTCGGCGCGGTTCGGCAGACTGACTGCCGTGACCAAGAGGACCCCGCCCCCGCCGCTGACCCCCGACCGACTCCGGGCCGCCTGCCTGGCCTTCAACGGGACCGAGGAGACCTTCCCGTTCAACCCCGAGACCTCGGTGTTCAAGGTCGAGGGCAAGGTCTTCGCGATCAGCGCCCTGGACGCCGAGCCGCTCAAGGTGAGCCTCAAGTGCGAGCCCGAGATCGCGGTCCAACTCCGCGCGGAGTACCCGGAGATCACCCCCGGCTGGCACCTCAACAAGCGCCACTGGAACACCGTCCGCCTCGACGGCTCGCTCCCCGAGCGACTGGTCCTGGAGATGATCGAGGACTCCTACGACCTGATCGTCGCCGCCTTCTCGCGCCGCCGCCAACTGGCCCTCGACTGGTCCGGCCTGCGCGCCCCCGACGCCGGGGAGCCGGATTCCCGGCGCTGATCCGAAGGACCCGCCCGCGGCCGACCCGAGGCGCCGGGGACCGAGCCCGGGCACAGAGCCGGGTCGCCGGGTTCCCGGTCGACCGGACGCGGGGTCAACCGGGCCGGCCGGGCCCGGAGTCGGGTGATCCCGGCCGGGGCGAGGTCGGCGAAGGCCGCCGCCTCGAGGACCGGCACCCGTTCGGGCGAGCCGACGCCTGGGTACGCTGGACGGTGGGCGTCCCGTGCGGCGCGCAGCGCGCCGGCCGGTTGGGCGCCTGCCCGGCCCCACCGAGGGAGCGTGTCGATGACCGGCACCAAGGCCGTCCCCAGCGAAACCGACCGGCAGGGTCCGAGCCGCCGGACCATCCACCTCGCACTGGCCGGGCTGATGCTCGGCATGCTGATGGCGATGCTCGACAACCTCATCGTCAGCACCGCGCTGCCCACCATCGTCGGCGACCTGGGCGGCCTGGCCCGGCTCTCCTGGGTGGTCACCGCCTACGCCCTCGGGGCCGCCGTCACCACCCCGTTCTGGGGCAAGCTGGGCGACCTGCACGGGCGCAAGATCATGTTCATGGCCGCGATCGTGGTCTTCCTGATCGGCTCCGCGCTGGCCGGCCTCTCCCACAGCATGGACCAGCTGATCGGCTTCCGGGCGCTGCAGGGCCTGGGCGCGGGCGGCCTGATGGTCGGCGCGATGGCGACCCTCGGCGACCTGGTGCCGCCGCGCGACCGCGGGCGCTACATGGCCGCGATCGGCGGGATGATGCCGATCGCCTTCGTCGGCGGCCCGCTGCTCGGCGGCTTCCTCACCCAGCACCTCAGCTGGCGCTGGTGCTTCTACGTCAACGTGCCGCTCGGCGTGGTCGCGCTGCTGGTCACGGGCCTGGGCATGCGGCTGCCGCGGCGCCGGATCGAGGCCCGGCTGGACTACCTGGGCGGGGCGCTGCTCACCGTCGGCGTGGTCGCGGTGACCCTGGTGGCCAGTTGGGGCGGCGGCCAGTACCCGTGGGCCTCGCTGCCCATCCTGCTGCTGACCGTGATCGCGCTGCTGGCGCTGGCCGCCTTCGTGGTCTCCCAGCACCGGGTGGCCGAGCCGATCCTGCCCCCGCGGATGTTCCGGGACCGCAACTTCACCGTCGCCCAGTTGCTCAGCTTCCTGGTCGGGGCGGCCATGTTCGGGGCGGTCAACTTCCTGCCGCAGTACATGCAGTACGTGCAGGGCGCCTCGCCCACGGCCAGCGGGCTGCTCCTGCTGCCGCTGATGTTCGGGATGCTCGCGGTGATGCTGACGGTCGGTCAGATCACCTCGTGGACCGGGCACTACCGGGTCTTCGTGATCGTCGGCGGGGCGGTGCTGACCGGCGGGATGCTGGTGCTGCTGTTGCTGAAGGTGAACACCGGGCTGGTGGCCGCCTCCGCGCTGACCGTGGTGGTCGGGATCGGCATGGGCTTCCTGATGCAGAACACCATGCTGATCACGCAGAACAGCGTGGCGCTGCGCGACATGGGCGCGGCCAGCGGGGCGGTCACCCTGTTCCGCACCATCGGCGGCTCGCTCGGCATCGCGCTGCTCGGCTCGTTCTACACCCGCGGCCTGGACCACCGGCTGACCAGCAGCCTCGGCCCCGCGCGCGGACCCGCGCTGGTCTCCGCCCACGTCCCGCCGTCCGCCGTGCGGCTGCTGCCGCCCCCGGTCCGCGCCGCCTTCGAGGCCGGCGTGGTGGACGGGCTGCACCAGGTCTTCCTGACCGGCGCGCTGCTGTCGCTGGTGGCGTTCGCCGTGAGCTGGCTGATCCGCGAGGTGCCGCTGCGCGACACGGCGGGGTAGGGCAGCCAACCGACCGGACGGCGGTTCTGCTACGCCGCCAGCGGGAGCGGGGTGGTGGTGGCAGCGGCGGCGGCCGAGTAGCGGCGCAGCAGCAGGCAGGCGACCTCGGGGGCCGCGCCGAGGACCGGGGCGAGCAGGTCGGCGCCGGCGGTGCGGGCGGCCTCGGCGATCCGGTCCGGGAGCAGGCCGGGGGCCAGCAGGTAGGGGGCCACGGCGGTGCGCCGCACCCCGGCCGCGCGCAGGGTGGCCAGCGCCTCGGGCACCCGGGGGCCGCCGGCCGAGGCGTAGGCCACGGTGACGGCGCCCCAGCCGCGGCGGCGCTGCCAGGCGGCGGCCAGGCCGCGGGTGACCGCGTCGGCGGCCGGGTCGGAGGAGCCGGCCGCCGCCAGCACCACGCCGGTGCGGGCGCGTTCGGCGGCGGAGTCGACGTCCAGTCCGGCCTCGGCCAGCCGTCGCTCCAGGGCGGTGAGCAGCAGCGCGTCCGGGCCGAGCACCTCGGCCACCGGGTGCGCCGCCCCGGTCGCGCGCAGCGCCGCCGGGATGTCGTGCTTGGCGTGGAAGGCGCGGTTGAGCAGCAGCGGCACCGCCACCGCGGGCGCCCCGGCCAGCCGCCCGACCAGCTGCGGCAAACGCGGCGCGCAGTGGTCCAGGTAGGCGGTGGCCACCTCGAGGCCGGGCCGCAGCGCGCGCGCCTCGCCGACCAGCGCCTCCACCGTGGCCGCGTGGCGCGGGTCGCGGCTGCCGTGGGCGATCAGCAGCAGGGTGGGCTCGGCGGCGGTGCGCACCGGTTCGGCGGCGGTCATCGGCTCAGCGGCCCGTCTGCAGCAGGCCGCGGCTGCGCAGCACCCGCCGCTCCAGCGGGGTGAAGACCAGCAGATCGATGGCGACGCCGACGACCAGGATCAGGATGATGCCGAGCAGCACCCCGGACATGTCGGAGGCGTCCCGGGCGTTCTCCAGGTAGCGGCCCAGGCCGACGCCCAGGTCCGGCGAGCTGGCGATCAGCTCCGCGGCCATCAGCGAGCGCCAGGAGAAGGCCCAGCCCTGCTTGAGGCCGGCCAGGTAGCCGGGCAGCGCGGCCGGCAGCAGCACGTGCCGGGCACCGGCGAGGCCGGTGGCGCCGAGCGTCCGCCCGGCCCGCAGGAAGATCGGCGGCACCTGGTCGATGCCGGAGATCAGGCCGTTGGCGATCGACGGGACGGCGCCCAGCAGGATCACCGCGTACATCGCCTGGCCGTTGATGCCCAGCCAGATCACCGCGGCCGGCACCCAGGCGACCGAGGGCAGCGACTGCAGGCCGGAGAGCACCGGCCCGACCGCCGCGCGGATCGGCCTGACCCGGGCCACCAGCAGCCCGATCGGCGTGCCGATCACGACCGCGGCGACGAAGCCGGTGATGCCGCGCCAGACGCTGGTCCAGATGATCGAGAAGAGCGTGCCCTGGTACCAGAGGTCCTGCAGGCTGTGCCAGACGTCCGTCGGGCTGGGCAGCTTGTACTCGGGGGTGACGTGCAGGCTGAACACCAGCTGCCACAGGCCGAGCACCAGCAGCACGCCGAGCACCGGGGGCAGCACCTTGGCGCGCAGCAGCTGGCCCAGCGGCGGGCGCTGGACCTGGACGGCGTCCAGCGCGTCCAGGCCGGCCTCGACGCCGGCCAGGTCGTTCGGCTGGTGCTCGTGGACGGCGGCGGGCGCCGTCGCGGCGGTGGCCGCGGCGGTGCCGGGCTCGGCGGGGGTGGTCTCAGTGCTGGCCATGGCGGCGGATCTCCCCACGCAGGTGCTCGGTGATCTCGACGGACAGGTCCGCCACGCAGGCGGACTCGATGCGGCGCGGCTGCGGCAGGTCGATCCGCCACTCGCGGGCCACCCGGCCGGGCCGGGAGGAGAGCAGCACCACCCGCTGGGCGAGCCGCACCGCCTCGCGCACGTTGTGGGTGACGAACAGGACGGTGAGCCCGCGCTCCTGCCAGATCCGGGTGATCTCCTCGTGCAGCACGTCCCGGGTGATGGCGTCCAGCGCGGCGAACGGCTCGTCCATCAGCAGCACCTTGCTGCCCTGGGCCAGCGCGCGGGCCATCGCGACCCGCTGGCGCATGCCGCCGGACAGCTCGTGCACCCGCTTGCCGTAGGAGCCGCGCAGCCGGACCAGCTCCAGCAGCCGCTCGGCCTCGGGGCGGCGCTCGGCCCGCGGCACGCCGTTCAGGCGCAGCGCCAGTTCGATGTTGCGGCCGGCGGTGAGCCAGGGGAAGAGCGCGTGCTCCTGGAACATCAGGGCCGGGCGGCCGCCGGGCACCTCGATCTGCCCCGCGGTCGGCCGGTCCAGGCCGGCGACCAGGTTGAGCAGGGTGGACTTGCCGCAGCCGGAGGCGCCGAGCAGGCAGAGGAACTCACCGGGGGCGACGTCGAGGGTGATGTCGTCCAGCACCGGGGCGGCGGCGCCGGGCCGGCCGAAGGACTTGTGCACGCCGGCGATCCGGACCGCGGGCGCCGCGGCCCGGTCGGCGACGGTGGAAGCGTCGTTCGGGGTGGTCAGTGCCGTGCTCATCGCGGGCACCTCCTGGCGTGTGTGTGGCTGGCGTGTGTGGCGGGCGGAGAAGACGGGGGCCGGGGTCCGACCCCGCCCTGGCCGGTGACTGGGCATCGACGTGGCCAGGGCGGGGGCGGACTCCGGAGTCAGGGGCGGGACCGCGGCCGTGCGCGGGTGCGGTCCGACGGGGTCAGGAACCGCTGCCGAGGCCGGCGTCGGAGACCGCGGGCTTGCCGGCGGCCTTGAGCACCTGGTTCAGCGGGTCCAGGTCGTAGATCCCGGCCAGGTTCGGCTTCTTCAGCAGGCCCGCGGTGACCGCGTGGTCGGCCTCCGCCTGCAGGGTGCCGGCCAGCGGGTCGTCCGTGAACTGGATGTTCTTCCAGGCCGAGTCCAGGACGCCGGCCGGCAGCGGGGTGCCGCCGGCCGCCTTGATCGCGGCGTTGGCGTCCTGCGCGGCCTTGGCCGGGTTGGCGTTGATGTACGCGTTGGCCTTCACCGAGCCGTTCAGCACCGCCTGCACCACGTCCGGGTGGGCCTTGAGGAAGGACTGCGAGACGATGACGTTGGTGCTGACGAACTGCTCGTTCGGCCAGAGCGTCTTCTCGTCCAGCAGCACCTTGGCGCCCTTGGCGACCAGCTGCGAGGCGGTCGGCTCGGGCACCCAGGCGCCGTCGATCGAGCCGGCGGCGTAGGCGTCGGGGGTGACCTTGTTGTCGGTTCGCACCACGCTGACGTCGCCGGCGCCCGACTGCGGGTCCTCCTTGTAGCCCTTGCTCGCCAGGTAGTTCAGCAGCGCCACGTCCTGGGTGTTGCCGAGCTGCGGGGAGGCGATCTTCTTGCCCTTGAGGTCGTCCAGGCCGGTGATCCTGCTCGGGTTGACGACCAGCTCCACGCCGCCGGAGGCCGAACCGCTGATGATCTTCAGCGACTGGCCCTTGGACTGGGAGTACCCGTTGATCGACGGCGCGGGGCCGATCCAGCCGATGTCGATCGAGCCCGCGTTCAGCGCCTCGATCTCGGCCGGACCGGCGTTGAACACCTGGGTCTTGATCTTCGTCGCGCCCAGCTCCTGCTGGAACAGCCCGTCCTGCAGGCCGACCAGCGCGGTGCCGTGGGTCAGGTTGGCGAAGTAGCCGATCTTCACGGTGTCCGCGGAGAGCTTCGGCCCGCCGGTCGCCGCGGCCGGCACGGCGTCGTTCTTGGGCGCCTTGGAGCCGTAGCCGCCGCAGGCGGTGAGCAGGGCGGCGGCGGTCAGGGCGGCGGCGGCCGCGAGGGCGACGCGTCTGGCCCGGCCGGCGTTCGGGCGGGGACGACTATGGATCGGAGCCTGGGTGGGAGCCATCGGAGGTGTCCTCTGCTGGAACGGTCAAGGAGGTGGTGCGCGGTGTCGGCCGCCGCGACGCCGGACGGGCGGGCGGCCGGCGGCGGAGCGTCAGTTGCTCCGCCGACACCCACATCGGCCGATGCCGCCCTGGCCACTGCCACGGACGCCGCTGCCGATGCGGCCGCCTTCCTTGTCCATGCCGGAGAACGCCTCGCCGGACATCAGACCCAGTCCTCCTCGTCCGCCGTGCCGGCCCCGGTCGCAGGGGTGTCGCCGGCGAAGGCCTCACCGACCATGCCGGCGGTGAGGGTGGTGCCGTCGGCCGGGTCGATCAGCAGGAACGATCCGGTGCGGCGGTTGTCGGCGTAGTCGTCGAGGGCCAGCGGCTCGGCGGTGCGCAGCACCACGTGGCCGATCTCGTTGACGTTCAGCTCCCGGGCGTCGCCCCGCTGCTCCAGGGTGTCGATGTCGATCCGGTAGGAGATCTCCTTGACCAGCGCGCGCACCGTGCGGGTGGTGTGCTTGAGCAGCACCTTGGCGCCGACGGTGAGCGGGCGCTCGTTGAGGTGGCAGACGGTGGCCTCGAGGTCCTTGGTGGGCGTCGGGGCGGGGCCGGCCGCGATCAGGTCGCCGCGCGAGATGTCGATGTCCTCGGCGAGGCGGACGGTGATCGACTGGGGGGCCCAGGCGATGTCCGTCTCCACGCCGAGCGCGTCGATGCCCGCGACGGTGGTGGTGTGTCCGGAGGGCAGCACGGTCACCCGGTCGCCGGTGCGCAGCACGCCGGAGGCGAGCTGGCCGGCGTAGCCGCGGTAGTCCGGGTGCTCGGCGGACTGCGGGCGGATGACGTACTGGACGGGGAAGCGGGCCGGCTCGGCGCTGGGGTCGGAGCCGACCGGCACCGTCTCCAGGTGCTCCAGCAGGGTGGGGCCGCCGTACCAGTCCATGTGCGCGCTGGGCTCGACCACGTTGTCGCCGGCCAGCGCGGAGATCGGGACCGCGACCACGTCGGTGACGCCGAGCGAGGCGGCGTAGCCGGTGAACTCCTCGGCGATGGCGGCGAAGACGGGCTCGGCGTAGTCGACCAGGTCCATCTTGTTGACCGCCAGCACCACGTGCGGCACCCGCAGCAGGGCGGCGACGGCGGCGTGCCGGCGGGTCTGCTCGACCACGCCGTTGCGGGCGTCGACCAGCACCACGGCCAGTTCGGCGGTGGAGGCGCCGGTGACCATGTTGCGGGTGTACTGCACGTGCCCGGGGGTGTCGGCCAGGATGAACCGGCGCCGGGGGGTGGCGAAGTAGCGGTACGCCACGTCGATGGTGATGCCCTGCTCCCGCTCGGCGCGCAGGCCGTCGGTGAGCAGTGCGAGGTCGGGGGCCTGCTGGCCGCGCTTGCGGGAGGCGTGCTCGACGGCCTCCAGCTGGTCGGCGAGCACCGACTTGGAGTCGTGCAGCAGGCGGCCGACCAGGGTGGACTTGCCGTCGTCGACGGAGCCGGCGGTGGCGAAGCGCAGCAGCGAGGTGGCGATCAACTGTTCGGTGGTGCTGGACATTTAGAAGTACCCCTCGCGCTTGCGGTCTTCCATGGCGGCCTCGGAGAGCTTGTCGTCGGCGCGGGTCGCGCCGCGCTCGGTCAGCCGCGAGGCGGCGATCTCGGCGATCACCTGCTCGATGGTGGCGGCGTCGGAGTCGACGGCGCCGGTGCAGGACATGTCGCCCACCGTGCGGTAGCGGATCAGGCGCCGCTCGACGGTCTCGCCCTCCTTGGGGCCGCCCCACTCACCGGCGGTCAGCCACATGCCGTCGCGGGCGAAGACGTCGCGTTCGTGCGCGTAGTAGATCTCGGGCAGCTCGATGTTCTCGCGCTCGATGTACTGCCAGACGTCCAGCTCGGTCCAGTTGGAGAGCGGGAAGACGCGCACGTGCTCGCCGACCGCGTGCCGGCCGTTGTAGAGGGACCAGAGCTCGGGGCGCTGGCGGCGCGGGTCCCAGGCGCCGAACTCGTCGCGCAGCGAGAAGACGCGCTCCTTGGCGCGGGCCTTCTCCTCGTCGCGGCGGCCGCCGCCGAAGACGGCGTCGAACTTGCCGGTCTCGATGGCGTCCAGCAGCGGGACGGTCTGCAGCGGGTTGCGGGTGCCGTCCGGGCGCTCGCGCAGCCGGCCGTCGTCGATGAACTGCTGGACGGAGGCGACGTGCAGGCGCAGGCCGTGCTCGGCCACCGTGCGGTCGCGGTAGGCGATGACCTCGGGGAAGTTGTGCCCGGTGTCGACGTGCAGCAGCGCGAACGGCACCGGCGCGGGGGCGAAGGCCTTGAGCGCCAGGTGCAGCATGACGATCGAGTCCTTGCCGCCGGAGAAGAGGATCACCGGCCGCTCGAACTCGCCCGCCACCTCGCGGAAGATGTGCACCGACTCGGCTTCGAGGGCGTCGAGGTGCGAGAGGGCGAAGGGATTGTCGCCGCTGCGCTCGATCTGGCTTGCAGTCGCGGTCGTCACGCGAGGCCCCTCTCGGTCAGGAAGGCGTGCAGTTCGGCGGCGGACTCGGCCACCGCGCGGCCCTGGGTCTGCAGCCGCAGCTCGGGCTGCTCCGGTGCCTCGTACGGGTCGTCCACCCCGGTCAGGCCGGTGAGCTCACCGGCGGCCTGCTTGGCGTACAGGCCCTTCACGTCGCGCTCGGCGCACAGCTCGACCGGGGTGGCCACGTGGATCTCCAGGAACTCGGCGCCCTGCTCGGCGTGCCGGGCCCGGACCGCGGCGCGCGAGCGCGCGTACGGCGCGATCACCGGGGCGAGCACCTTCACGCCGTTGCGGGCCAGCTTCTCGGCCAGGAAGCCGATCCGGGTCACGTTGGTGTGCCGGTCCTCCGCGGAGAACCCGAGCCCCTTGGAGAGGAACTCGCGGATCTCGTCCCCGTCCAGCACCTCGACCTTGTGGCCCTCGGCGCGCAGTCGCTCGGCGAGAGCGAAGGCCAGCGTGGTCTTGCCGGCGCTGGGCAGCCCGGTCAGCCACACCGTGGCACCGCGCTCGCAGGGGGCGGCCGGACGGGCCGCCGCTGCGGCGGCCAGGGTGTCGGCTGTGGTCACGTTCAACTCCAGGGGTTCCGGGTGGTGGTGCTCGGGGTCGGGGGACTCAGGGGTCTCAGGGATCTCAGGGGCCTCAGAGGCCTCAGAGGTGGATGCCGCACTCGGTCTTGCCGGAGCCCGCCCACCGGCCGGCCCGGGCGTCCTCGCCCTCGACCGGCTTGCGGGTGCAGGACAGCGGCGCGCAGCCGACCGAGGTGTAGCCCTCCCAGAGCAGCGGGTTGAGCAGCACCCCGTTGGCCTCGACGTAGGCGTCCACGTCGGCCTGGGTCCAGCGGGCGATCGGGGCGATCTTCACCTTGCGGCGCTTGGCGTCGTAGGCCACCACCGGGGTGTTGGCCCGGCTCGGCGACTCGTCGCGGCGCAGCCCGGTGGCCCACGCGTCGTAGGCCAGCAGTCCGCGCTGCAGCGGCTCGACCTTGCGCAGCGAGCAGCACAGGTCCGGGTCGCGGTCGTGCAGGTCGGGCCCGTACTCGGCGTCCTGCTCGGCCACCGTCTGACGCGGGGTCAGGGTGATCACGTTGACCGGCATGGTGGCCGCCACCGCGTCCCGGGTGCCGATGGTCTCCGGGAAGTGGTAGCCGGTGTCCAGGAAGACCACGTCGATCCCGGGCAGCGCGGTCGAGGCCAGGTGCGCGACCACCGCGTCCTCCATCGAGGAGGTGACGCAGAGCTTGCGGCCGAAGGTGTCGGCGGCCCAGCGCAGGATCTCCTGCGCCGAGGCCTCCTCCAACTCGCGCGCGGCCGCGGTGGCCAGCGCCTCCAGGTCAGTGCTGGTGCTCATCCGGCTTTCCCCCGTTCGACGTCGACAGCAGGCCGAGGAACTTCAGCTGGAAGGCGCGGCGGCAGTCGCCGCACTCCCATGCGCCGTGCCCACCGGCCTCGGAGGGACGCAGGTCCTCGTCCCCGCAGTACGGGCAGTGAAAAGGCGCAGCCCGCTCACTCACGACAGTTGCTCCTCGCTTGCCCGGGCCGCCCACTGGGCGAACCGCTCGCCGTCCTGGCGGTCGGCCTGGAAGCGGGTCAGCAGCCGCTCCACGTAGTCCGGCAGGCCGGCGCTGGTGACCTTCAGGCCGCGCACCTTGCGGCCGAACCCGGCCTCCAGGCCGAGCGCGCCGCCCAGGTGGACCTGGTAGCCCTCGACCTGGTCGCCGTGCTCGTCGGTGACCAGCTGGCCCTTGAGACCGATGTCCGCCACCTGGATCCGGGCGCAGGCGTTGGGGCAGCCGTTGATGTTGATGGTCAGCGGCTCGGCGAAGTCGGGCAGCCGCTGCTCCAGCTCGTCGATCAGGGTGCGCCCGCGCTCCTTGGTCTCGACGATGGCGAGCTTGCAGTACTCGATGCCGGTGCAGGCCATGGTGCCGCGGCGGAACGGCGACGGGGTGACCCGCAGGTCCAGCGCCTCCAGGCCGGCCACCAGCGAGGCGACCTGCTCCTCGGGCACGTCCAGCACCAGCATCTTCTGCTCGGTGGTGGTGCGCACCCGGTCCGAGCCGTGCGCGGCGGCCAGGTCGGCGACCTTGCCGAGCAGCGCGCCGTCCACCCGGCCGACCCGCGGCGCGAAGCCGACGTAGAACCTGCCGTCCTGCTGCCGGTGCACGCCGACGTGGTCGCGCCAGACGCCGCTGGGCTGCGCCGGGGCCGGGCCGTCGACCAGCTGGTACTTGAGGTACTCGTCCTCCAGCACCTGGCGGAACTTGGCCGCGCCCCAGTCGGAGACCAGGAACTTCAACCGGGCGCGGTTGCGCAGCCGGCGGTAGCCGTAGTCGCGGAAGATGCCGATCACGCCGCCGAAGACGTCCGGCACCTCGTCCAGCGGCACCCAGGTGCCCAGCCGGACGCCGAGCTTGGGGTTGGTGGACAGGCCGCCGCCGACCCACAGGTCGAAGCCGGGCCCGTGCTCGGGGTGCACCACGCCGACGAAGGAGACGTCGTTGATCTCGTGCGCCACGTCCAGCAGCGGCGAGCCGGAGATCGCGGTCTTGAACTTGCGCGGCAGGTTGGAGTAGGCCGGGTTGCCGATGAAGCGGCGGTGGATCTCGTCGATGGCCGGGGTGCCGTCGATGATCTCGTCCTCGGCGACGCCGGCCACCGGCGAGCCGAGGATGGCGCGCGGGGTGTCGCCGCAGGCCTCGGTGGTGGACAGGCCCACCGCCTCCAGCTTCTGCCAGATCGCCGGCATGTCCTCGATCCGGATCCAGTGGAACTGGATGTTCTGCCGGTCGGTCAGGTCGGCGGTGCCGCGGGCGTACTGCTCGGAGACCTCGGAGATCGCCCGCAGCTGGGCCACCGTCAGCCGGCCGCCGTCGATCCGGACCCGGAGCATGAAGTACTCGGCGTCCAGCTCGTGCGGGTCCAGGATCGCGGTCTTGCCGCCGTCGATCCCCTCCTTGCGCTGGGTGTACAGCCCCCACCAGCGCATCCGGCCGCGCAGGTCGGTCGGGTCGATCGAGTCGAAGCCGCGCTGGGCGTAGATCGTCTCAATGCGTGTCCGAACGTTGAGACCGTCGTCGTCCTTCTTGAACTGCTCGTTGGCGTTCAGCGGGGTGAAGTGCCCCATGCCCCACTGGCCCTCGCCGCGGTGGCGGGTCACCTTGCGGGCGCCGCCGGCGGCGCGCGCGGGCTGGGGCTCGACCGGGTCGGGAGTGGTGGCCATGAGAAGTCCTTCGGGCAGGTGGCTCTGATGCGGGGGACTGCGCTGGTCCCGGGCGTTGACCTGCCCACCCACTGGCACCTGCGGGTTCGCGGTGGAGGGGGGTGGTGGTGATCGTGGCCCTGGGGTGCTCGCGCGTCCGCGGCTGCGGGGACGCGGCGGGGATGGCGCCGGTGCGGTGGTGGCGGCTGGGGTGGGGGCTCAGATCACCGGACAGATGGCGCTGGACACGCGAAGGAGATCGACGTGGAGTCGACCAACCAGGGTGGTTCCGGCGCTAGGCATGGCAAGAGATTCGCACGCCGGGCGAGGCGCGGTCCACTAACGTCCAGAATGCGGACGTGATTGTTCTGAATGCTGGGATGGACCTGCTCCGGCCCAGCGTGTGGCGGCGCGCCCGGGACCACGTTGCACCGTTCGGGGGAGGGTACCTGGCCCGCCCGATACCGTATGGGTGTGCAGGCACCAGGTGAGACGAGCAGAGCGGGAACGGAGCGGCCCTCCCGGCGGCGCGGCAAGGGCGCCCGGCGGGCCCGCCGCTCGAACTGGAAGGCCGTCGTCTGGGGACTGCTCAAGGACACCACCAACACCTGCGTCGAGTACCGGGTCACCGGACTCGCCGCCGAGGCGGCGTTCTTCACCCTGCTGTCGATCCCGCCGCTGCTGCTCTGCCTGGCCGGCACCCTCGGCTACCTGGACGACCTGCTCGGCGCCGGCACCATCCAGAAGCTCCAGCAGGACATCCTGTCGGCGGCCGGCACCGTGCTCTCGCCGTCCTCGATCAACGACACCGTCAAACCGCTGCTGGCCAAGGTCTTCGACAGCGGCCGGCCCGACCTGATCTCGATCGGCTTCGTCCTGTCGCTCTGGTCCGGCTCCCGGGCGCTGTACATCTTCATCGACACCATCACGGTGATGTACGGGCTGGACGGCAAGCGCGGCATCGTCAAGACCCGGTCCATGTCGCTCGGCCTCTACCTGGGCGCGCTGGTGATCGGCTCGCTGGTGCTGCCGCTGCTGATCGCCGGCCCCGGGCTGGTGGTCTCCGCGGTGCCGAGCATCTCGGGCCTGGTCAGCGCGCTCTACTGGCCGGTGGCGATCATCCTGCTGATCGTCTTCCTGACCACGCTCTACCACCTGGCGGTGCCGGCCAGCACGCCCTGGCGGGAGGACGTCCCCGGCGCGCTGGTCGCCCTCGGCATGCTGGTGCTCTGCAGCGTGGTGCTGCGGCTCTACCTGGTGCACTCGGTCGAGGGCAGCAACACCATCTACGGCTCGCTGGCGGCTCCGATCGCCGTACTGCTGTGGATCTTCGTGGTGGCGCTCGCGGTGCTGATCGGCGCCGCGATGAACGCCGCGATAGACCGCCGCTGGCCGAGCACCGAGACCGCCGACGCGCGCGCCGAGAACGAGCGCGCCAGCGAGCAGGCCGCCGCCGCACTGGTCCGCGAGATCAGCGCCCGGCGGGCCGCCGAGCGTGCCCAGCGGGCCCGCGAACTGGGCCTGGCCGAGGGGGCGGAGGAGGACGAGGACGGCGAGGGCGAGGACGACGTGCCCTCCGAGTACCCGGAGCGGTGGGCCGACTTCCGGGCGCCCGGCGACGTCCGCGGCCGCTTCATGGGCATCCGCCGGCGCAACCGGCGCACCCCGCCGCCCCCGCCGGACACCGACCGCCCGGTGCGCCGGCCGGTCGCGGCGCCGGAGCCCCCGATGCCGCCGGGGCCGCCCGGGACGTACGTGCCGCCGGTGCCGCCCGCGCCCCCGGCACCTCCGGGACCGCCCCGGACGCCGGTGCGGCCGGGGGCGGGGCGGCCGTCGGGGCCGGGGCAACTGGAGCCGGTGGAGCGGCCGGCCGAGCCGTGGTCCTCGGACGGGCGGTTCCCCGGGGAGCGGGGGCCGGTGGACCCGGCGATGCCCGGGTACCAGCCGCGGCCGCCGTGGGACGGGCGGCGGGGGTGAGTCGGCGCGGGTGAGCCGGCGAGGGCGTGGCCGGGTGGCTGGGGCTGGCGGCTGGGGGCTCGGCGGCTGGGCCCGTTAATTCGGATGCGGGTCCGGGCGGTGCGCCCTAGGCTGCGGCTGTCCGACCGAAGCACGCACGAAGTACCCCGAAGCCAGGAGGTGGTCCCGATGACTGTCGTTGCGCCCACGCGCCGCACCGTTGCCACCCCCTCCCGCCCGGCCGCCGGCTGACCGACGGTCGGCCCCGGGAGCCACGCTTCCGTTCCGAAGGGCTTCACCGCGTTGTCCACGCCTTCCTCCGCTTCGCCGTTCCCTCCTGCGGCCTCTGCCGCACCTGTTCCTGCCGCACCCGCTTCCGCCGCGCCCGCTGCGGAGCTCCCGGCCGCCGGCCCGCTGGCCGACTACGGCTGGACCGCCGAGCAGGCCGCACTCTTCGCCCCGCACCTCGCGGCGGGGCTGCTCCCCGGCCGGGTCGCCCGGGTCGACCGCGGGCGGGCCGAGGTGCTCACCGTCGACCCCGCCACCGGCGAGCTGCACGCCGTGCACGCGACCATCCGCCCGGTCCAGGTCGGCGCGGGCCTCGACTACCCCTGCACCGGGGACTGGGCGGCGCTCGACCCCGCCGCCGAACCGCGCCCGACCGTCACGGCCCTGCTGCCCCGCAGCACCGCGATCATCCGCAAGAGCGCCGGCAAGTCGGCCGAGGGCCAGGTGCTCGCCGCCAACGTCGACACCGTGCTGATCGCCGTCTCGCTCGCCGCCGAACCCGACCTCGGGCGGGTCGAGCGGTTCGTCGCCCTCGCCTGGGAGAGCGGTGCCCGCCCGGTGATCGCGCTCACCAAGGCCGACCTGGTGCACGACGCCGAGTTCATCCGCGAGGACGTCGAGCGGGTGGCTCCCGGGGCCGCGGTGCTGGTGGTCAGCGCCGAGGCCGGCACCGGGCTGGACGTGCTGCGCTCCTGCCTGGGCCGCTGCGCCGCGCTGATCGGCCAGTCCGGCGCCGGCAAGTCCACCCTGACCAACGCGCTGGCCGGCAGCGCGGTGATGGCCGTCCAGCGGACCCGGGACCGGGACCACAAGGGCCGGCACACCACCACCACCCGCGAACTGGTCCCGCTGCCCGGCGGCGGCGTGCTGATCGACACCCCCGGCCTGCGCGGCGTCGGCCTCTACGGCGGCACCGGCCTGGGCCAGGCGTTCGCCGAGATCGAGGCACTCGCCGCGCAGTGCCGCTTCCCGGACTGCTCGCACGCCGTGGAACCCGGCTGCGCCGTCCGCGCCGCCCTCGCCGACGGCACCCTCCCGCAGCGCCGGATGGACAGCTACCTGAAGCTCCAGCGGGAGAACGAGCACATCTCGCGCCGCTCGGCGGCCCGTCGCGCGATGGAGCAGGAGCGGATGTTCAAGATCAGGATGAAGGGCAGCCGGAGCCGCATCCGACCGTGATGGTGGGGTTCCCTGCTGCGCCCGGCCGCGGGGTTCCGCTCCGGCTCACGGTCCTCCGGCGCACGGTGAGGTCCGATTTCCGCTAGGACGGCCGCCCGCGGCGGCGCAGACTGGACGGCGTGATCGATGACGAGACCCGCTACCGGGCCGTGGACAGCCGGGACACCCGGTTCGACGGGGTGTTCTTCACGGCTGTCACCAGCACCGGGATCTACTGCCGGCCGAGCTGCCCGGCGGTCACGCCCAAACGGGCCAACTGCACCTTCTACCCGACGGCCGCCGCCGCCCAGGGCGCCGGGTTCCGGGCCTGCCGGCGGTGCCGGCCGGACTCGGTGCCCGGCTCGCCGGAGTGGAACCACCGGGCCGACCTGGTGGGCCGGGCGGTCCGCCTGATCGGCGACGGCGTGGTGGACCGCGAAGGGGTGGCCGGCCTGGCGGCGCGGCTCGGCTACAGCGCGCGCCAGGTGCAGCGGCAGCTGACCGCCGAACTCGGCGCCGGGCCGATCGCGCTGGCCCGGGCGCAGCGGGCGCAGGCCGCCCGGCTGCTCCTGCAGACCACCGAACTGCCGGTCACCGAGGTGGCGTTCGCCGCCGGGTTCGCCTCGGTGCGGCAGTTCAACGACACCGTGCGCGAGGTGTACGACCGCACCCCGACCGCGCTGCGGGCCGACGGCCGGGCCCGGGCCGTGCGGGCCGGCCGGCCGAGCCCCGGCGCGATCGGCCTGCGGCTGGCCTACCGCGGCCGCCTCGACACCGGGCACCTGCTGGACTTCCTGGCCCTGCGTGCCGTGCCCGGCGTGGAGGAGGTGGTGGCCGGCGCCCGCGGCGTCCGGACCTACCGGCGCACCCTGGCGCTGCCGCACGGGCAGGCCGTCGCCGAGGTGGACGGCCTGGCCCCCGACGAGCCGGCCGACCGCGGCTGGCTGGACTGCCGGCTGCGGCTGACCGACCTGCGCGACCTGACCTGCGCCGTGCACCGGCTGCGGGCTCTCTTCGACCTGGACGCCGACCCCGAGGCGGTGGCCGAGCAGCTCGGCCGGGACGGCACGCTCGGCAGCGCGGTCGCCCGCCGGCCGGGCCTGCGTTCGCCGGGTCACGTCGACCCGCACGAACTGGCCGTCCGCGCCGTGCTCGGCCAGCAGGTCACCGTGGCCGCCGCCCGCACCCTGGCCGGCCGGCTGGCCACCCGTTACGGCGTTCCGCTGACCGAGCCGAGCGGCGGCCTGACCGTGCACTTCCCCACCGCCGCCGCGCTGGCCGGCGCGGACCCGGCCGACCTGGCGATGCCGGTCGCCCGGCAGCAGGCGCTGCGCGGACTGTGCGCCGCGCTCGCCGACGGCACGGTCCGCCTGGACACCGGGGTGGACCGGGGGCAGGCGGCCGAACAGCTGCTGGCGTTGCGCGGGATCGGCCCGTGGACGGTCGGCTACCTGCGGATGCGGGCGCTCGGCGACCCGGACGTCTTCCTGCCCGGCGACGTCGGGGTGCGCCACGGACTGCGCCGCCTGGGGTTGCCCGCGGGACCGAAGGACGCGGCCGGGCCGGCGGCGGCGTGGGCGCCGTGGCGCTCGTACGCCGTCCACCACCTGTGGGCGCTGGCGGGGGAGGGGTGAGGCGCCCGGGGGTCAGGCTCGGGTCGTGCCGCTCGGGGTGGTGCCGGCCGGGGTGGTGCCCGTCGTGGTGCTGCCGGCCGGGGCGGTCTCGGCCAGGGCGGTGGCCAGGTGGTCCAGGCCCGGCAGGGCGGCCATCACGGCGGCGTAGTCGGCGTCGGCGAGGGTGGCCAGCGCGCCCGCTATCCGGCGCTCGTGCGCCTGCTGCCAGTCCGCCAGCTGCTGGTGGCCCGCCGCGGTGAGCGCGATCCGGGCGGTGCGGCGGTCGCCGGGGTCGGCCTGCCGGTCCACGAACCCGGCGTCCAGCAGCTTGCCGACCAGGCCGCTGACGGTGTTCGGCGCGAGCCGCTGCCGCGCGGCCAGCTCACCCACCCGCAGCGGGGCCGCCGCCAGCGTCTGCAGCAGTTCGACCTGGGCCATCGGCAGCGACTCCCAGGGGTAGTCGGTGCGGATGCTGCTGCGCAGCGCCCGGCGCAGCCGGGTGACCACGTCGGTCAGCTGCCGGGCCCGGGCGAGGGCGTTCGGCGCGATCGGCCCGTGCGGTTCGTGCGGCGCGATCGGTTCGTTCGGTCCGGCGGTGGGCTGGTCGGTCCGGTCGGGCCGGCTGGGCTCGGTCGGCGGCAGCGGACGAGAGGCGGCGGACATGGCGGACAGCGTAGCCGGTCGTGGCAGGCTGCTGGATCTTGGCGGGCCGTGTGGTGAACGGCAGCCGGCGCCCCCGGTGCGAGCACGGCGGCGCGCCCGCCGACTCCGGGGATCGGGTCGACGGGCGCGCCGCTGGTGCTGCCGGTGTTACCGGTGCAGTCGGTGCTGCCGGGTGTCCGGTCGTCGCGTCAGCTGGTCGGCAGCGGCTTGGCGCCGCGTTCGGCCAGCATGTTCGTCATCAGCTGGATCTCCGAGGTCTGCGCGGTGACCATCGACTGCGCCAGCCCCTTCTCCACCGGGTTCTTCGCCAGGTCCACGTAGCCCTGGGCCATCGCGGCGCCGGCCGTGTGGTGCTGGATCATCAGCTGCAGGTAGAGGATCTCGGCCTGGGTGCCGCTCAGCTGCTTCAGCTGGGCCAGCTGGGTGTCGGTCGCCATGCCCGGCATCAGTGCGCCGTCGTGCGGCTGGTACGGCGCCATCTGCATCCAGGCCATCGGCGCCGCCGAGGAGTTCTGGGTGAGGCCCCACTGGCTCAGCCAGCCCATCAGCATGCCGCGCTGGTTGGCCTGGGTGTTGATGATGTCGAAGGCCAGCCCGCGGACCTCGGCGTTCGAGGTGCGGTCCCGGATGATGAACGACATGTCGATCGCCTGCTGGTGGTGGATCGCCATGTCCCGCGCGAAGCCCGCCTCCGGCGAGTTGTCCGCCGGCACGCTGATGGTCGTGCCGGCGGCGGAGGAACTGCTCGCCACCAGGGCGGGCACGCCCAGGCAGAGCGCCACCGCCGCGGCCAGCGCGGCCGGCCACCACAGGGTGCGGCGCCGCCCGCCCGCCGGCGCGACCTCGGACTCCGCCGACGCTTCCTCGGCCGGGTCGAACTCCTCGTCCGCCGGCGTCCGGTCGCCCGACATCACATCGCCCCGTCGCTGCAGGAGGCGCCCGGCTCCTGGGTCTGCGGACCCTGGACGTACTTGGTGAAGAACTCGTTGACCCGCGGGTCCGAGGCGTTGTCCACCACCAGCTGGGTGCCCCAGGCGGAGAGCGTGATGGTGCCCGACTCGGTCGGGTACGGGCTCATCAGCGAGTACGGGGTCGCCTTGACCTTGTCGGAGAGCGTCTTGATGTCGGCGGCGCTGGCCTTGCTGTTGTAGGTCACCCAGACCGCGCCGTGCTCCAGCGAGTGGACGGCGTTCTCGTTCTGCACCGGCTTGTCGTAGACGTTGCCCATGCAGGTCAGCCAGACCGGGTTGTGGTCGCCGCCGACCGGCGGGGTCATCGGGTAGTTGACCGTGCCCTGCACGTGGTTGCGGGTCAGGTTGCTCCAGGTCTTGACGCCCGGGATCGGCGACTTGGCGGCCGCGACCTCCTTGTCCTTCTTGTGCTGGGCGTTCAGCACGATGTACGTGCCCACGCTGATGGTGCCGGCGACCAGGACGCTCGCCACCGAGATGGCGACGACCTTCATCCGCTTCTCGCGGCGCTGCTCCTCGGCGCGCAGCTTGGCGATGCGCTCGCGGCGGTCGGCCGCGTTCTGCTTGCCGGGCGCCTTGTTGCCGGTGGTCTTGTTGGAGGCGGAACCCACGGGATTCTTCCTTGTCCCCGCCGGCCGTTCGGGCGCAGCGGAATGAGGTGTAACAGGGGAGGGGAGACCACGCGGTCCGGGACCGGCGCGCACCGCTGGGGAGCGGGCGGGCGTCGGCCGGGCCGGTGGGGGTTCCGCTCAGGTCCGATTGACCTGGAGCAGGTGGAGATCGGGGGTGGGCGCGGGCTGCGGCGCGGTGGCGGCGAAGCCGGGCGTTGCGGCCGGGCGGACCGCGGTCAGCAGCGGCAGGTCGGCCGGGCCGGGCTGCGGCGGCGCGTTCGGCAGCTGCGCCTCCTGGCCGGGGCACGGGTGGCTGGAGCAGCCGTCACCGGGGCGCTGCCCGGGGGCGTCGACCGCGCACAGGGTCACCGGGGCGGGCAGCTCGGCCGCCGCGCGGGGCGGGGCGGGGTGCGCGTGGTGCCGGTCGGTTCGGGTGCGCTGGCCGGCTCGGGTGCGCTGGTCGGCTCGAGTCTGCTGGGGGGTCCGGCCGTGGTGGGCCTCGGCCGGGGTGCCGGCCTGGGTGCTGGGCGGGGCGCCGGCCGGGCCGTCCACGGACGGGCCGCCGGCCGAGGGGTGCGGCAGGGGCGTGGCCGCGAGCGCCGAGCCCGCGCAGGGGAGGGCCACCAGCAGGGCGACCAGCAGACCGAGCAGCGGGAGGACCAATGACCGAGCGCCCGGGCGGACCGCGGACGCGGCGCTCCCCGGCCTCGGTCGGAGCGGTCCTGGCGCGGTCATGCGCACATATTAATCAGCCATACGGGTGAAGCGGTCCCCCCGAACAGCGGCGACTTTCGGATTAATCCGGCCGTAGTCGGCCTAACCGGGACCGTCGTCGGGCCTGCCCGGTACCCGATCGCGCCATCGTGTCGAATCCCCGGACACCGACCGGTCGCGTGGGCAGAATGACCAGGTGACCGTCCCGTAGCGGGTGGTCACGGGCCAGCCGAGAGCAAGGAGCCGACCGATGACCAACCAGGGCGCGCCCGCCCAGCGCCGATCGGACGACGGGACGCCCCGGGACGGTGCGGCCGGCGAGGGCGCACGGGCGCCGGAGGCGGCGGCCGAGGTGGTACCGGAACCGGTACCGGGGCCCGACTGGTGGGCCCGGGTCTACCAGGGGCCGGCCGGTGGCCTCCCCGACACCCCGGAGGCGGGGGGCGAGGAGGCGAGCGTCGACGACTGGTTCGACTCGATCGCCGCGGCGGTCGGGCTGATCGGGCAGCAGCGCGCGCCGGAGGCCTCGCCTGCGGCCGAGCCGGAGCCGGAGCCGGAGCCTGAACTCGAGTTCGAGCCTGAGTTGGAACTCGAGCCCGAACTCGAGCCCGAACTCGAACCGGAGCCCGAGCCGGCGCCGAAGGTCGACCTCACCAAGCAGCGCCCGCGCCGACCTGCTCCTCGTCCGAATCCCGCTCCCACTCCTGCTCCCGCTCCTGTCCCCACGCCCGTCCCCGAACCCACCCTCGTCGAGGCCCCCGCCGTCCCACCCAGCCCCGCCTCACCCACCCCCATCCCCACCCCGCACATCGGTTCGCGGCCCCCCACCTACAGCCCCGAGCCCACCCTGCTGCCCGCCGCCGACCCCGAACGGGTCGCCGCGATCGTCCCGGACACCGTGCTCGACGGCGCCCAGTACCCGGGCCTGACCCTGCGCGCCGCCTCCGTGCGCGGCGACTCGGCCCGCTACCGCGGCGCGCAGCGCACCGACGCGCTGCTGTTGACCCGGTACGGCGACGGCCCCGACGGTCTGCTGCTCGCGGTGCTGGCCGGGCGGACGCGGCCGCGGCAGGACCCGCGGGCCGAGGGCGAGTCGGCCGACGTCGGCCCGCTGCTGCCGGACGCCACCCGCCAGGCCGCCGCGCACCTGGCGGAGGCGGTCGGCCGCAGCCGGGCGGAGCTCTCCGCCGACCTGCGCGCGGGCGCCCGCGACCGGTTGCGCTACGGGCTGCAGCGGTTGACCACCGGCGCCGCGGCCGGGTTGCGCGCGCTCGCCCCCGAGGTCGGCTCGCTGCACTGCCTGCTGATCTCACTCGACCCGGCGGCCACCCACCGGGCCGCCTTCGGCATCGGCCCGGCCGGTCTCTTCCTGCTGCGCGCGGGCCACTGGATCGACGCGTACGCCGCCCGACTGCTGCACCACCCGGACGGCCCGGCCGAGCTGCCCGAGCCCCGCCCGTTCCGTTTCCGGCTGATCCCGGCCAGCCCGGGCGACATCCTGCTGCTCTGCTCCCCGGGCCTGGCCGAACCCATCGCCGAGGAGCCCGCGGTGGCCCACTTCCTGGCCACCCACTGGTCCCACCCACACCCTCCGGGCAGCGTCGACTTCCTCCGCCAAGTCCAGGTCCGCGCCAAGGGCTACGCGGACGACCGCACCGCGGCGGCGCTCTGGACGGACTGACCGGCCCGAGCGCTACTGCTCGGGCCCGCCCAGCACCGCCGCCGCCACCGCCCGCACCTGGGCGAGCGACCCGTCCCGCGCCACCCCCGGCAGCCCGATCGCCACCGGCACCGAGAACCCGTCCAGCACCGCGCGCAACTGCACCGCCCGCTCCTCGGCGTCGCCGGCCCGGAACTCGCCGCGGGCCACCCCGTCCTCGATCAGCGCGGCCAGGTCGGCCTGCCAGGGGGCCTCGATCGCCAACTGGCCCTGGCGGATCTCCGCGCTGGCCGGCGAACGCCCCCACACCTCGACCCAGAGGATCCACCGCGGATCGCCCGGCCCGTCCGCCAGGTACAGGTCCGCGTACGCCTCGAACCGCGCCCAGGCGGTCAACCCCGCCCCGGCGAGCACCGCCCGCCGCCGCTCACCGAGCTGTTCCTCGCTCCACCGCAGGGTCGACAGCAGCAGCTGGTCCTTGCTGCCGAAGTAGTAGAGGAGGTGCCCGGCACTCATCCCCAGCTGCTTCCCCAGCCCGGCCATGGTGAGTTTCGCCAACCCGTGCTCGGCGATCGCCGCCATCGCCACCGCCAGCACCTCCTCCCGCGGCCGCGCCGCCCGCCGGGGCCGGGGTTCGGTCATCTCGGTGCTCCTAGGCATGGTGCGGGGACGTGCGGGTCGGACGTCGCGATCGCCCTCACCCTAAGCCGCCCGCCCGGCCTCCTGCGGTTCCCGGCCTCCCGCGGGTTCCAGGATCGCGCCGGCGGATATTCGCTCGCCCGGCCAGGGCCGGCCCCTTAGTCTCATCCCATCGACAGGCGTTGAGCGCTGGGACGCAAGCGGGGCTGTAACCCCTGCTCCTTCGGGATGGCGAGGTCCGATTCCTCGGCAACGCACTGGTCTGTAGCTCAATTCGGTAGAGCAGCCGTCTCCAAAGCGGCGAGTTGCGGGTTCAAGTCCTGTCAGACCAGCCGGAGTTGGCGAGAGCCAACGGAAGAGTGCCGCCGCCCGGGCCGAATCGGTGAGAGCCGTTCGGTCCGGGCGGCATTGTGTTCTGGTTCCTGGGAAATCCCGGTCAGTCGGGTGGACTAGCACGGAAAGCTATTGACCTTAGCCATGGCGGCTAAGTAGCGTAGGCACCGCACCGCAGAGGTTCCGCACCGCCCTCCCGACACCGCTGTCACGCACCGGAAGTGATCCCATGGAACTTGCTCCGCACCTGCACCGGCTCGGCAACGACGTGGTGGCCTGCTACCTACTCGACACCCCTGATGGCATCACGCTGATCGACGCCGGCCTGCCCGGGCACTGGAACGACCTCCAGGAGGAGTTGCGGGTTCTCGGGAAGACGCTGGCCGACATCCGCGGGGTGGTCCTCACGCACGGCGACGGCGACCACATCGGGTTCGCCGAGCGGCTGCGGCGCGAGCACGGGGTGCCGGTCTTCGTGCACGGTGCCGACGCGCACCGGGCGCGGACCGGGGAGAAGCCCAAGACGCCGGCGGGGCCGATGCGGCTGTTCCCCGCGCTCGGGTTCTTCTGGTACGGGCTGCGCAAGAACGGCCTGAAGGCCGAGTACGTCAAGGAGGTCACCGAGTTCTCCGACGGCGACGTGCTCGACCTGCCCGGGAGCCCGGTCATCGTCGGGATGCCGGGTCACTCGCCGGGCAGCGTCGCCGTCCACCTGCCGTCCGCGGCGGCGGTGTGCGTGGGCGACGCGCTGACCACGCGTCATGTGCTCACCGGGCGCACCGGGCCGCAGCCGGCCCCCTTCACCGACGAGCCGGCGGAGGCCCTGGCCTCGCTCGACCGGCTGGCCGAGCTCGAGGCCTCCTGGGTGCTCCCCGGCCACGGCGCGCCCTGGCACGGCTCCCCGGCCGATCTCGCCGACCGGGTTCGCGCCGCGGCGCACTGAGCGGCTCCCCGCGCTCTCACGGCCCGGTCAAGCGCCGGCCACCTCCGTGTACAGCTCCTCGATCAGCCGGACGACGGTCGCCGGTTCGCGCAGCGACGGGAAGTGGTCGCAACCGGCCAGCCGCACCAGGCGGCAGTTGGGGATCCGGGCCGCCATCTGCTCGTTGCAGCGCACCAACCCCGGATCGTCCAGCTCGCCCAGGGCCAGCACCGCCGGCGCGGTGATCTCGCCGAGGCGGTCGAAGGCGGGGGCGTCGGTGCGCCGGTGGCCGACGTTGCTGAACCAGGCGGGCAGCACGGCCCGGAGTTGGGCGGCCGCGGCCGGGTCGCTCTCGGGCGTGCCGCCGCCGGCCCGCGCGCAGACGCTCAGCCCGAACCGGACGATGCCCTCCAGGTCCTCGGCCGCGGCCAGTCGGCCCACCTCCTCGTAGAAGCCGGGCGGCACGACGTCGTCGTGCCCCGTGACCCCGGGGACCAGGAGGGCGAGCCCGGCCACCCGCTCGGGTGCGTCCAGCGCCAGGTTGATCGCGGCGGACCCGCCCATGCTGGAGCCCACCAGCACGGCACGGGCCAGCCCGAAATGCTCCAGGACCGCCCCGAGGTCCGCGGCCGGGGAGTACGCGGCCGTGGGCGCGGGCGAACGGCCGTAGCCCCGGGAGTCGTAGCGGATCACCCGGCGCCGCGCGGTGAGCGCCGGGAGAACGGGGTCCCAGATCGTCGAGTCACCGACGCCGGGGTGGAGCAGGACCATCGGCAGGCCGTCCCCACCCGAATCGTCCGCCCAGACTTCACCGTTGCCGAGGGGTACGAAGGTTTCCATGGATCGTAGTCTGGTCGAGCGGTCCGGACGGCCGCCAGTGGCCATAATCTGGACAGCCTGCGCGCGGTCGAGGCTGGGGTGCCGGCCGGGGCCGAGCATCTCGGCGGGGTCGGCCGGCTGGGCGTCGGCGGGGCGGCGCGGGCGGTACGTAGCCCCAGTATCGCTCATGTGTTCGTTGAGTCCGTACTGCAAGTTTTTGCAAACTTCTGGCGCCCCGATAGCTCAGCGTGCAAGCCTGAACACAGTGATCGTCAAGCTGCAAGCAGGAGGTCATCATGGCACTGCACAAGCTCGGCCAGGACCCGAACAGCCCCGACGGGAAGTCGCCGACCCTGTACTACGACGACGAGACCGACAACTACATCATCCAGGGCTGGAAGGTGACGGATCCGGAGCGCCTGGCCCAACTCGACCTGCCTGAGCATGAAACCGTGATCGAGTACCCGAAGCGGATGATCCCGTTCTTCCCGGAGGTGAGCGGTGCCTGAGGCCCCCTCGATTGAGGACCTCATGGCGACATGCCAGCAGTCGGCCGTGCACCTGGAGCTACGCGACGGCTACATGCGTGATGACCCACGATTCATCGCTTGGCTGGACGGGCGGCTCGCCGAGGGCATGGCTGAAAGCGAGCGCCCTTGGCTTGAGGTGATCGCCAATGCCACCGCTCGTGGAGTCGCTGTGCGTCGGGCTCGGATTATCTCTGAACCGATCAGCGACTATGTTCGCTATGAGTACGACCTGACTCCTGGGAATGTGGCGTCAGGTGAAAGGGTGCGCTGGTTGCCCCGACGACAGGCCACGAGTTTGGCACTTCCGGGGAACGACTTCTGGCTTTTTGATGGCCAGGTGTTGCTGCTCAATCACTTCGACGGGGACGGAAACTTCGTTGACCATGAGGTGATTTCAGACCCCGAGGTCATCAAGTTCTTTGCGGTGGCATTCGAGGCCGTATGGGATCGCTCCATTCCGCATGAGGAGTATCGGCCGGCTTGACCGGTCAGCATCATGTCCTCAAGTTCACCATCATCCAGCGTCCAGGAAGCGCGCCATGCGCTTGGCCTACGGCTGCGCGAGATCCGAAAAGATGCGTCGCTTACAGCACGGGCGCTCGCACGCCTTGCCGGCTGGCATGAGTCAAAGTGCTCCCGCCTTGAGCACGGTCGTGCGCTGCCATCGGATGCTGATATCCGGACCTGGGCGCTGCACTGTGGCGTTCCCGGCCAAGCGGCGGACTTGATTGCGGCGGCCCGGGGTATCGACGGCGCTTATGTGGAATGGCGCCGCATCGAGCGCCCCGGGCTGAAGCGTGCCCAGGAGTCGGTGAAGCCACTATTCGACCGTACGCGGCGTTTTCGCATGTATCAGTCCTGGGTTGTTCCCGGAATTCTTCAAACTGCGACTTACACGAAATCCGTCCTTGAGACAATCGTATCCCTGCGTGATGTTCATGACGACGTAGATGAAGCCGTGGCTGTCCGAATGGATCGCCAACGAATGCTCCACACGGGACATCACCGGTTTGCGATCCTCATCGAGGAATGGGTCCTAAGGACTGTGATCGGTGACGCTGACGTGATGGCCGGCCAACTCGGTCACCTCATCGCTGCTGCTTCTACTCCCTCGGTGAGCATCGGCATCATCCCGCTTGGCACGGTACGCGGTGGAGGCTGGCCAGTCGAGTCGTTCACCATCTATGACGATGCGCAGGTCAATGTGGAGTTGGTCTCTGCACACCTTACGGTGACCAGCCCCGGAGAGATCGGAGAATACATTCGATCCTTCGCCGAGCTTGAGGCGCTCGCGGTGTACGGCTCTGCTGCCCGGACCCTGATCACCGCGGCAATCAACTCCCTCGGGTGACGTTCTGCAAGTTTGCGCACACTTGTGGTGGTCGACAGTCGCTCACTCCTACGGTCATCGGCATGGCAGAACGTGCGGTGTCCGCGCCGCAGCCCACCGCCGGGCTGCTGCGAGCGGACCAGATCCTGACGACACATCAGCTCGCCTCTCCGCGCTGCATCGGCTGCGGCGCGGCCGGTGCCCCGCACCTTGGGGAAACCCAGTCCCTTCGGGTGGCTGACGGGGTAGTGCGTGACGTGCGGGTGCGCCGCTGCACTCCGTGCCAGCAGCAGCACACCGCGCCCACCGACCATCGGCATGCCGGCTTGTACGCGGACGTCCGCGACTGGCTCGAGCGCTACCGTCTGCACCCGGACCCCGAGACCTACCTGGCGCACGGGTACCTCGACCTGTGCCTGCGAGCGTGGCCCGGCGCCGACGGGCTTCCGCTTCAGCTCGCGACCCAGTGGGCCGTGTGGATGTGGCGAGCTGACGATGCCTTCGACACCGACCTGCTGGTCGCCGACCCCAAGGAGGCCGCCGGCCTGGCCGCCGCGTTGCTGTACGCGGTCTCCGGTCAGGGCCTGCCGCGGGAGGCCCGTCCGCTGGCCCATGCCCTGGCCGAGCTCCGGATGCAGACCCGCGCGGTCATGCCCGGGTTCTGGTGGGACCGCTACCGCACGGCGCTCGAGGCGTGGGTTGTCTCGGCCGAGGCGAAGCTGAGCCGGTACGTGCGGCCCGGCCGTGTCCCGTCCCTTGCGGAGTATCTGAAGCTGCGGCCGGCGGACGGCGGGATGCAACTGGCCGCGATGTGGTGCGAACTGGCGAACCTGTGCGTCGTCCCGGACTGGCGGGACTCGCTGGTGCAGGAGATGGTGCAGGCGTTCAGCGCCGTCGGTGTCCTGCTCAACGACCTGGCCGCCGAGCCCGGCGACACCTTCACCGCGGTCCGGGCAGTGGTCTGCACGGAGGGCATGTCGGTCGAGGACGCGCGGGCCGAGGTGCTCCAGCTCCTGCGGGCGGAGGAGCACCGGTTCATCGTGCGGGTGTGGGCGGTGCGCGCGATGGCCGTGGACTCGGCGAGCGAGTCGACCCGACCTGGTGAGTTCCGGCAGGACACCAGGGCGTTCGCCGCGTTGCTGGACCGATTCCGCCGCGCGCTGGCGACCTGGACCCTCGAGAGCAGCCGGTATGCAGGCGTACCGCAGTGTGCCGAGGCTGCCCGCTGATGGGCACGCTGCTCGGAGAAGGCAAGTGGGATCACCTCCGCACAGAGTTCATCGCCGCCTGCGAGCGCGGCGATTCGCGGGCGGAGGTCTCAGCGGCGCTCGGGATCCCGCCGGGGTCGATGGTCTACCTGTGACGCCGTACCAGCAGGCGGCCGTGGCCGTGCTGCGCATGTTCGGACGCGAGTTGGACGCCGCGGCCAACGCCGGCGCGGACGCCTGCGAGCTGGACCAGATCCTGACCGCGATGCGGGTGGTGCACCTCGGGATCCACCAGCACCTGACCGCACCGCCCACGCTCGCGTCGAAGCCGGCGACCACCGAGCCCGCAGCACTTCGGGTGCGCGAGCTCCGCCAGCGAGCTGCCGCAGCGCGGCCGGCCGCAGTGCTGCGGGCGGTCCGTCCACCTGGCCCTGGCCCCATGCCCCCGAGGATCGGAGTTCGATGAGCACTGCAACCCTGTGGAAGAACCCGGAGGACCTCCTGGTCCCCGAGGACTGCGAGCGGGTCGTCGCCACCGTCCTGGACAACAACAAGTTCAGCGGGATGGACGACGAGACCGCGCGGCGGATCGTTCGCGAGGCCCTGAAGTTCGTCGCGGCCTGCGGCGAGCACCGGGACCGGAGCTTGGCGCCCAGCCGGGTCGTGGATGAGGGCTGGCACGCCCTGATCCTCAACACCCGGGTGCACGCGGAGCTGTGCGGGCGGTTCGGCGGGCTGGTGCACCACTACCCGCAGCGGCCGGACCCGCGGCGCTGCAGCGGTGCGGTGGTGCAGCGGACCCTCGACGCGATCGAGGCCAGCGGCTACCGGCCCGACCGCAAGCTGTGGGGCGACCCGCAGACGGGGAAGGTCGTGGTGGCAGCGAATTGCCAGCACACGCCGCCCGACTGCCAGGTGACGTGCATGAACGCGCCCAGCGAGTAGCTCCTGGCTGGGAGGATCAGGTCATGACCGAGATGAGCAGTGCGCCGTTCCAGGCGCACAACTGGCTGTCGGACCACGCCCTGGCCATGCACGCCTTGGAGGCAGGGATGGTTGCCGAGGAGGAGCTGGTGACCGTACGGATCCCGATCACGACGGTGCAGAGTGGCCGCAAGTCGGGAGTCCTGATGACCCCCTTCTACCGGCTTCCGAACGGCTGGCGGGCCCCGGAGCCGCAGTAGGAGGGACTGGCGGCCGGCGCACATGGGTGTGCGCTGGCCGCTTCCGCTTCCGCTTCCGCTTCCGAGCAGGTTCACCAGCGGGACACTCAAGGCGGCTGAGATGGCGTCAAGGTCGTCCAGGGTTGGCGGCGTGCGGCCGGCCTCGAACGAGGCACCGGGGTGTTGTCGCATGCCCACAATGCCCGCGCGCACGCGGATCGCACGAATTGCTGCCCCTGCTGGCGGGTGCGGCCCTACTGGTTGGCGCGGTGATCGCCGGCCTGATGGGCCATGCGTCCGGCGCTGCGGAGGCCGACTCCTCGTGGGGTGGAGTGTGGTGGCGGAGACGTGAACTGCTGCCACATGGGGCCGGGTGACGTCGGGCGCCCCCAAGCGCAAGGCCGCCCGGCCCCAACCGTGATCATTTGGGAGGGTCTAGGAGATGATCTTGTCGAGCAGGTGCCAGGATCTACTGAGACCTGCCAGCTCATCTCGGCTTGCGGCGCGCAAAGCCTGCTGGTCGGCGCCGTGACCTGCTAGATCCTCAGCCCTTGGGCTGCTGCTGGGTGATGCAGTGGATGCCGCCGCCGTTGGCGAAGATCTCGCGGGCGTCGACCAGTTCCACCGTGCGGCCGGGGAAGGCCTTGCCGAGGATGGCGGCGGCTTCCTGGTCGCGCGGGTCGTCGAAGGCGCAGAGGATGACGGCACCGTTGGCCACGTAGTGGTTGATGTAGGAGTAGTCGACCGGCTCGCCGTCCTCGTCGTGCAGGACGGTGGGCGCCGGGACCTCGATGACCTCCAGGTGGCGGCCGCGGGCGTCGGTCGAGGCGCGCAGGACGGCGACGAGTTCCTGGCAGACGGCGTGGTCCGGGTGGGCCGGGTCGGGCTGGACGTGGGCCAGCACGACGCCGGGGCGCACGAACGAGGCGACGATGTCGATGTGGCCGCGGGTGCCGAACTCGTCGTAGTCGCGGGTGAGTCCGCGCGGCAGCCAGATCGCCTTGGTGGTGCCGAGGTGGGCGTGCAGCTCGGCCTCGACCTCCGCCTTGGTCCAGTCGGCGTTGCGGCCCTCGCCGAGCTGGACGGTCTCGGTGACCAGCACCGTGCCGTCGCCGTCGACGTGGATGCCGCCGCCCTCGTTGATCAGGCGGGAGGCGAACCGCTGCACGCCGGTGAGCTCGGTGATGTGCTCGGCGATGTGCTGGTCGTGCTCCCACTTGGCCCAGGACTGGGCGCCCCAGCCGTTGAAGATCCAGTCGGCGGCGGCCACCGAGCCCTTGCCGTCGGTCAGGAAGGTGGGGCCGATGTCGCGCATCCAGGCGTCGTCCAGCGGGCGTTCGACGATCTCGACCTCGGCCGCGACGTACTCGCGGGCGGCCGCGGTCTCGCCGAGGTTGACGACCAAGGTCACCGGCTCGTAGCGGACGATGGTGTCGGCCACCTTCGCCCAGGCGAGCCGGGCGGCGTGCAGGTGCTCGGGGGTGTCGAAGGTCGGGTTGTCGGTGGGGAAGGCCATCCAGGTGCGCTCGTGCGGGTGCCATTCGGCGGGCATCGAGTAGCCGTGCGAGGCGGGGGTGGTCATGGCGGTGAATCCTCGGGGGGTGGGGGAGCGTTACAGGAAGTAGAGGCGGCTGAGCGAGACGCTCTCGGAGGGCTCGGAGCGCAGCGGGGTGTCGTCCAGCGAGACCAGGCCGGTGCCGGTGTCCACGTTGACCCGGCCGATCCGGCCGTTGCGGACCATGTCGCGCGGGCCGATGCCGCGGGTGCCGCGCACCCCGACCCGGCGGCGGCGGGTGGGGAGTTGGTCGGCGGACTGGTCGAGGTAGGCGCCGTCGGCGGCGGCCTGGGCGACGAAGGCCACCGAGATGTCCGCGGCGGTCGCGCCGTGCGCGCCGAACTGCGGGCCGAGGACCAGGGGTTCGCAGCGGTCGGTGGTGGCGTTCGGGTCGCCGACCACGCCGTACGCCGGGAAGCCGCCCTTGAGTACCAGCTGCGGCTTGGCACCGAAGTGGTCGGGGCGCCAGAGCACGATGTCGCCGAGCTTGCCGACCTCGATCGAGCCGACCTCGTGCGAGAGGCCGTGCGCGATGGCGGGGTTGATGGTCAGCTTGGCGATGTAGCGCAGCACCCGCTCGTTGTCGTCGCCGCCGTCCTTGGTGCCGTAGTTGCCCTCGACGCCGTCCAGCGGCCCGCGTTCGGCCTTCATCTTGCCGGCCATGGCGAAGGTGCGGCGCACCGTCTCGCCGGCGCGGCCCATGCCCTGGGCGTCGGAGGAGGTGATGCCGATCATGCCGAGGTCGTGCAGGATGCCCTCGGCGCCCATGGTGCCGGCCCGGATCCGGTCGCGGGCCATCGCGGCGTCGCCGGGCAGGTCGAGCTTGAGGTCGTGGGCGGAGACGATCATGCCGGCGGCCTCCGCCAGCGCGTCGCGGCCGAAGGGCAGGGTGGGGTTGGTGGAGGAGCCGATGACGTTGGCGACGCCGGCCATCTTGAGGACGTTGGGGACGTGGCCGCCGCCGCAGCCTTCGATGTGGAAGGCGTGGATGGTGCGGCCGTCCAGGACGGCGAGG
>NZ_JBNQTI010000066.1:0-40945 GCF_050325825.1 Kitasatospora sp. LaBMicrA B282 | reverse complement strand
CCGCCGCCGGCGGCCTCGGCGGCAGTCGCCCCGGCGGCAGCGCCGCCGGGCACGAGGGCCCCGGGGACGAGGCCCCCGGGAACCATGTCACCGGTCATGACAGCTCCGGGTACCCGGCCAGGGCCGCCACCGCCGCCGCCCGGGCCTGCTCGGCCAGCGGCGCGGGCGCCACGATCCGCCCGTCCCGGCCCAGCCGCAGCGCCAGGGTGCGCAGGCTGGCCGGGTCGGAGCTGCGCAGGGTGATCCGCAGGCCGCCGTCGGGCAGTTCCTCGGCCAGGTCGTGGGTGTAGTACTCGGCCACCCAGCGGCCGGCCGGGCCGACCTCGACCACCACCTCCGGGTCGTCGGCGGCCGGGGTCACCAACCCCTGGGAGAGGTCGCGCGGCTCCAGCCGCGGCGGGTCGGCCGGCTCGTCCAGCACCTTGATCTCGGCCACCCGGTCCAGCCGGAACAGCCGCCGGTCCTCCGAGGTACGGCACCAGCCGTCGAGGTAGGTGTGCCCCTCGGTGAGCAGCCGGATCGGGTCCACCTCACGCTCGGTCATGCCGCCGCGCCCGTGCGAGTAGTAGCGCAGCCAGATCCGCCGGCCCTCGCCGATCGCCCGGTCGATGTCGGCGAAGACCTGGCCCTCGGCCTCGAAGGTCACCCCGACCCGGGCGCTGCCCTCGGCGCTCTCCCCCGCGGCGTTCTCGATCTTGACGACCGCCCGGGTGAGCGCCTGCCGGTCGCGCTCGCGCAGCCCCGGCAACCCGGCCACGGCCCGGGCGGCGACCAGCAGCGCGGTCGCCTCGTCGGCCGCCAGCCGCAGCGGCTGGGCCACGTCGTCGACGTTGTGCCACCAGATCCGCTCGCCGTCGGTGTCGATGTCCAGCAGGTCGCCGCCGCGGAAGCTGGTGCCGCACATCGGCAGCACGTTGAGGTCGGCGATCAGCTCGCGCTCGGTGATCCCGAAGGCCCGGGCCACCTCGGCCACCTCGGCCCCGGGACGCTCGCGCAGGTAGGTGACCAGCGAGAGCATCCGCCGGGTCTGGTCGATGGCGTTGCTCAACGCAGTTCTCCCTCAGCAGCAGGCAGGCCGGCCACCGCGCGCAGCCGGTCGATCACGTCGGCCCGCAGCTCCTCGGGCCCCAGCACCACCAGGTCGGGCCCGTACTCCGCGAGATCGGCACCGAGGCCGTGGCCGTAGGGGATCTCCAGCTCGTCCCAGTCCTGGTCCACCGGCTTGGTGGCCAGCGCCTTGGTGCGCAGCGGGAAGCCGGCACCCCGGCGCAGCCGCACCATGGCCGTGGCGGTCGCGCCCTCGCCGGCGAAGGTGGCCACGTAGGCGCGCACGTCCACGTGCTCGGGCACCGCGGCGGTGAAGGCGGCCGCCCGGGAGCGCACCTTGCCGGTGATCCGGCTGAGCCGGAAGACCCGCACCGCCCCCCGGTCCCGGTCCCACCCCGCCAGGTACCAGTGGCCGCGCCAGCACTCCAGCGCCCACGGCTCCACCGCGCGCGGCTCGGCGGCCGCGGCACCCGCCTTGCGGTAGTCGAACGCGACCGGCCGGCGGTCCCGGGCGGCGATCAGCAGCGGCTCGAAGGCCGCCTCGCGCACCGCGATGTAGGGCTCCAGCGCGGTCCGGCCCTCCGCACCGTCCTCGTCGAACGGCACCCCGGCGGCCCGCAGCTTCTGCAGCGCACCGCTGGCCGCACCGGAGAGCCGGGCCTGCTGCCAGACCTTGGCGGCCAGGCTCAGCGCGGCCGCCTCCTCGGCGTCCAGCGCGATCTCCGGCAGCCGGTTGCGGTCCCGGCGGGCCAGGTAGCCGGCCTCTCCGTCGAGCGTGTTCTCGTCGACGTCGATCACCAGGCCGAGCTCGCGCAGATCGTCCTTGTCCCGCTCGAACATCCGGTTGAAGGCGTCCTCGCTGCCGGACTGCCAGGCCTCGCGGTAGGCCTCGACGGACTCCCGCAGCTCCCGCTTGGAGAGCGGCCGTCTGGTGTTCATCAGGCACAGGGCGAGGTTCATCAGCCGCTCTGCCTTGGCGATCGCCATCGCTGACCCTTCTGTCATCCGCCGGGCGCCACGCCGGGCGCAGGGCGCCGGGTCGACGTCCGCTACCCGGCGGACCCGACCGTACCGGGTGCGGGACCTGCGGCGAAAGCCGAGATCGGATAGCGCTGCTCGGTGTGCGTCGGCGCCGGCCACGACCCGCACGGATGCGGGGCGCGGCCGGCGCCGACGGAGCGTCAGATCCGGTCAGGACCGACGGGTTTTCAGACGCCGAGCAGGTCGACCACGAAGATCAGGGTCGAGCCGGCCGGGATCGCCGGGGTCGGCGACTGGTTGCCGTAGCCCAGGTGCGCGGGGATGGTCAGCTTGCGACGGCCGCCCACCTTCATGCCCTGCACGCCCTGGTCCCAGCCCTTGATGACCCGGCCGGCACCCAGCGGGAACTGGAAGGCCGAGCCGCGGTTCCAGCTGGCGTCGAACTCCTCGCCGGTCTCGAAGGTGACGCCGACGTAGTGCACCTTGACCGTCTGGCCGGCCTTGGCCTCGTCGCCGGTGCCGACCACGATGTCCTCGATCACCAGCTCCGAGGGAGCAGCGCCCTCGGGGAAGTCGATCTCGGGCTTCTTCGTCATGTCAGTCACAACTGCCTCTTCTCATCGGCCGCCCCGCGGGCGGCCCAATCAAGTCAAGTCCACACAGCACGGCGGCGGACCCACCGCACGAAGGCTCCGTCCGGAACCCACCGTACGGGCATCCGCCGCCCGTGCGTCTCAGGCCCGGCCGCGGGTCGCCCCGGCGGCCGGAAGCCACCATCCTGCCACTACTGGCCGCCGCCCCCGGAACCCTGGCCCGCGTCGAGGATGTCGACCACGAAGACCAGCGAGGCGTTCGCCGGGATCCCGCTGCCCGCCGGCGGCTGCGCGCCGTAGGCCTGCGCCGCCGGGATCACCAGCTCGACCCGGCTGCCCACGTTCTGCCCGACCAGGCCCTTGTCCCAGCCCGAGATGACCTGCCCGGCACCCGTGACGAAGCTGAAGGCCTGGCCCTTCTCCACCGAGGAGTCGAACTTCTTGCCGTCCTTCAGGGTCGCCCCGGTGTACTGGACCAGGACCTCCTCGCCGCTCTGCACCTTCGGACCGTTGCCCTGGATCAGCACCGCGGTCTTCAGGTCGCTCGGGTCGGCCACGTTCGCCGGCGGGGTGATGGTGTCGGCCTGCTTCGCACCGTTCACCTTGACCTGCGGGAAGTCGGCCGGCGGGGCCGTCATGTCACCGCTCACCCGGGCGTCGGGGGCGTTCACCCGCTCGATGTCGATCACCATCACCAGGTCGTCCTTGGCGCCCACGCCCAGCTGCGGGTTGCCCTGGTCGCCGAAGGCGGCGGCCGGCGGGGCCACCACCAGCAGCCGGCTGCCGGCCGTCTGGCCCACCAGCGTGCTGTCCATCGCCGGGATCACCTGGCCGGTGCCGGGCTGCAGGATCAGCGGCTTGCCCTGGTCGTACGAGCCCGGGATGTCCTTGCCGGTCTGCCAGTCCTTGAGGGTGAAGTCGACCGAGACCCAGTCACCCTTGTTGATCTTCGCCCCGCTGCCGGTGGAGAGCGGCTTCGCCACGAAGCTGCCGTCCGAGGCCTGCGACGGGAGGGTGATGGTCGCCTTCTTGCCGAAGTCACCGGCCACCGTCGGCAGCACCTTGGCGTCGGTCTTGAGCGGCGGCACCGGGGCCTGGGTCGGCGACGGCGGGGTGGACGCGGGCGAGGTCGCGCTCGCCGCGTCGGAGGCCTTGGCCGACTTGTCGTTGTGGCTGTTCACGATGTACAGACCGATGCCACTGCCGGCCAGCAGCACCGCCAGCACCACGCCCAGCACCACGCCGAGCTTGCCGCCGCCGCCCACGTTCTCGTAGTCGGCCTCGGAGAAGTCCTGCTTGCGCACCGTGGAGGCGAAGATCTGCGGCTCCTCCGGCTTGCCCTCACCGGCCGCCGCCCGGGCCTCGCCCTCCTTGGCCCAGCCCGCCTGCTGCTTGAGAATCGACGGCGGGATGACGATCGACTCGCCGTCGCCCGGCAGCGGACCGCCCGGCCTGGGGGCAGCCGGATCGGCGACCGGGCCGCTCGCGGTGTCGGCCTCGGTCGGGCCCGACGGATTCTCAGCCATTTCTCCCCATCCTCGCCATCAGGTCGCTCGCCGCTGTGCGAATCGGCAGCAGTATGTCAGCTCGCCATGAGCGCGGGCACTCACCGGGTGTGCATGACACACCACGAGCACCCGCGCGCGTGACAGGGCCCCACCGCAACGGCCGACCCTGGTCAGACAGCTTCCAGGATGTCGATGACGAAGACCAGGGTCGAGTTGGCCGGAATTCCGCTCTGCGCGGTCGCGCCGTAGCCCAGCGACGGCGGGATCACCAGCAGCACCCGGCTGCCCACCGGCTGCCCCACCAGCCCCTGGTCCCAGCCCGCGATCACGCTGCCGGTCCCCACCTGCAGCGCCTGCGCGCCGCCGTGGCTCCACGAGGAGTCGAACTGCTGCCCGTTGCTGTAGAGCACCCCGGTGTACTGCACCAGCACCGTCTGACCGGACTGCACCGGCTTGCCGTCCCCCTTGACCAGCACCGTGGTCTGCAACGACGTCGGCGCCGGCACCCCGGCCGGGACCGTGATCGTCGGCGCCGCCTTCCCGTTGTCCTTGACCTGCGGCTGGTTCGCCGGCGGCGGGGTCACCGTGCCCGTCACCACCGAGTCCTGCGGCACCGCCGCCATGATGTCCAGCACGAACACCACGGTCTCGTCCTTGCCGACCCCGATCTGCGAGTTCCCGGTGCTGCCGAACGCCGCCGACGGCGGCGCCACCACCAGCACCCGGCTGCCCACCTTCTTGCCCACCACGCTCTGGTCGAAGGCCGGCACCAGCTGCCCGATCCCGGCCTGGTAGAGCTGCGGCTTCGTGTTCGCGTCGTACGAACTCGGCAGGTCCTTGCCGCTGGTCCAGTCCTTGGCGGTGTAGTTGACGGTCACCCAGTCGGTCTTGGCGACCGTGGCACCCTCGCCCTCGCTCACCGTGCTGACCACGAACTGACCGCTCGGCTGCCCGCTCAACGTGATCGTGGCCTTCTTCCCGAAGTCCCCGCTCACCTGCGGCATCGGCGAAGCCGACGCCACCGGCGCCGGCACGCTCGGCGCCGAACTGGTCGGCGGCGTGGACGGCCCGCTCTTCACGGCGGTGCTGCTGCTGCACGCGGCCAGCAGCACCATCGGCAGCAGTACGAGCAACCCGGCTCTGCGGCGCACGGCGGTCCTCACAGTCAGTCACATTTACGGATCAGTAAACGTGATCAGCCTAGAACCAGCGCGCCCCGCCTCCCGAGGAGGCGGGGCCGCGGCGACCGGAGCAATCGCATTCTCACCCGCCACCGGCGCGTCGCACCGGCAGCAGGCCACCGGATCACATCCCGGCGATCAACTTCTCCACCCGCTCGTCCACCGAACGGAACGGGTCCTTGCAGAGCACCGTGCGCTGCGCCTGGTCGTTCAGCTTCAGGTGCACCCAGTCCACCGTGAAGTCCCGCCGCTGCTCCTGCGCCTTGCGGATGAAGTCCCCGCGCAGCCGGGCCCGAGTGGTCTGCGGCGGCACCGACTTGGCCTGGAAGACCTTCAGGTCGGTGGTCACCCGCTGCGCCTGCCCCTTGCCCTGCAGCAGGTAGAAGAGGCCGCGGCGGCGGTGGATGTCGTGGTAGGCGAGGTCGATCTGGGCGATCCGCGGGTTGGACATGCTCATCTGGTGCTTCTCCCGGTACCGCTCGATCAGCTGGTACTTCATGATCCAGTCGATCTCGGTGCCGACCTTCGCCAGGTCCTCGGTGCGCACCGCCTCCAGGGTGCGGCCCCACAGCTCCAGCACCCGGCCCACCGTGCCGGTGTTCAGCCCCTTCCGGTCGGCGAACTCCAGCGCCTTCGAGTAGTACTCCTCCTGGATCTCCAGCGCGCTCGCCTCCCGGCCGTTGGCCAGGCGCACCTGGTGCCGACCGGTCAGGTCGTGGCTGACCTCGCGGATCGCCCGGATCGGGTTCTCCAGGGTCAGGTCGCGCATCACCACGCCGGCCTCGATCAGGCGCAGCACCAGGTCGGTGGCGCCCACCTTGAGCAGCGTGGTGGTCTCCGACATGTTGGAGTCACCGACGATCACGTGCAGCCGCCGGTAGCGCTCGGCGTCCGCGTGCGGCTCGTCGCGGGTGTTGATGATCGGCCGGGAGCGGGTGGTGGCCGAGCTGACGCCCTCCCAGATGTGCTCGGCCCGCTGGCTGACGCAGAACACCGCACCGCGCGGGGTCTGCAGCACCTTGCCCGCGCCGCAGATCAGCTGACGGGTCACCAGGAACGGGATCAGCACGTCCGCGAGCCGGGAGAACTCCCCGTGCCGGGCCACCAGGTAGTTCTCGTGGCAGCCGTAGGAGTTGCCCGCCGAGTCGGTGTTGTTCTTGAACAGGTAGACGTCCCCGGCGATGCCCTCCTCGTGCAGCCGCCGTTCGGCGTCCACCAGGAGGCCCTCCAGGATGCGCTCGCCGGCCTTGTCGTGCGTCACCAGTTCGGTGACGTCATCGCACTCCGGAGTGGCGTATTCGGGGTGCGAACCGACGTCCAGGTACAGGCGGGCGCCATTGCGCAGGAAGACATTGCTGCTGCGTCCCCAGGAAACTACGCGGCGGAAGAGGTACCTGGCCACCTCGTCCGGAGACAGACGCCGTTGTCCCCGGAACGTACACGTGACGCCGTACTCGTTCTCCAGCCCGAAAATTCGGCGGTCCATGTGTGGACTTTACGCTTTCGGCGGCGATCTGAAACCGCTTCCGGGGTGCCAATGCGATCACGATCCGTGTCCCGCCGGTGACCCACGGGCAGGCCGACGGGGTGCGGCGCGCCGGGCGCCGCACCCCGTCGGGCGAACCGCTCGCTACTCGGCGTCCGCCGCCCCACCCGCCGCCGCGTCCGGCTCGTCGCCGTCGCCGAGCTCACCGGCGGCCGCCTCCTCGCCGGCCAGCAGCCGGCGGAGCTGGGCGCCCAGGATGCGCTTGAACTTGCGCTGCTGCGGCCGCTTGCGGTCCAGCACCGCCACCTCCAGCTGCTCCGGGGTGAGGGTGCGCGGGGTGCCGCCGTTGGGGTCGCGGGCCAGCGAGTCGACGGCCACCTTCAGCGCGGCCGCCAGGCCCATCCCGCTCTGGTGGCGCTGGCCGAGGTAGTTCCCGATCGAGTCGGCGTTGCCGCCCACCACCACCGAGTTCTTCTCGTCCACCACCGAACCGTCGGGGGTGAGGCGGTAGATCTGGTCGTCGTCGGCGGTGCGACCCACCTCGGCGACGATCAGCTCGACCTCGTAGGGCTTCTCGCTCACCGAGGAGAAGATCGTCCCCAGGGTCTGGGCGTAGACGTTGGCCAGGCCGCGGGCCGTCACGTCGGCCCGGTCGTAGGAGTAGCCGCGCAGGTCGGCGTAGCGCACGCCGCCGATCCGCAGGTTCTCGAACTCGTTGTAGCGGCCGACCGCGGCGAACGCGATCTTGTCGTAGATCTCGGACACCTTGTGCAGCGCCCGGGAGGTGTTCTCGGCCACGAAGACGATGCCGTCGGCGTAGGTCAGCACGACCACGCTGCGGCCCCGCGCGATGCCCTTGCGGGCGTATTCCGCGCGGTCCGCCATGGCCTGCTGCGGCGAGACGTAGAACGGAGTGGACACCGGCTGGTCATCCCTTCTGCTGTGGGCCCCACCGGCCCGTGACGGGCCGGCAGGGGGGCGGACTGGCGGACTAGAGGAGCGGGGCCTGCGGGCCGTCCGGCTGGTTGCGGCGGTGGTCGGTGATCGAGACCGCGATCTCGGCCACCTCCTCCTCCGCCAGCCGGCGGAAGCCGCCCTCGGTGATCAGCGAGACGATCGGGAAGATCCGCCGCGCCAGGTCGGGACCGCCGGTGGCGGAGTCGTCGTCGGCGGCGTCGTAGAGCGCCTGGACCACCAGCGTGGCGGCCTGGTCCCCCGTCAGGTCGCTGCGGTAGAGCTTCTTCAGCGAACCGCGGGCGAAGACCGAGCCGGAGCCGGTGGCGGCGAACCCGCGCTCCTCGGAGCGCCCGCCGGTGACGTCGTAGGT
This sequence comes from Kitasatospora sp. LaBMicrA B282, assembly GCF_050325825.1. NCBI lineage: Bacteria > Bacillati > Actinomycetota > Actinomycetes > Kitasatosporales > Streptomycetaceae > Kitasatospora > Kitasatospora sp. LaBMicrA B282. Next base: position 32,822 of record NZ_JBNQTI010000066.1, on the reverse strand, counting down.
GAAGATCCGCCCGCGCCCCAGGTCGAGGTCGTAGCCGGCGAACATGGGCACCACGGCCAGCCCCTGCATGGCCATCCCCAGGTTGCCCCGGATCATGGTGGTCAGCCGGTTGGCCTTGCCCTCCAGCGAGAGCACGGTGCCCTCGATCTTCTCGTAGTGCTCCAGCTCCAGCTGGAACAGCCGGACCATCTCGACCGCCAGGCCGGCGGTGCCGGCGATGCCGACCGCGCTGTACTCGTCGGCCGGGAAGACCTTCTCGATGTCGCGCTGGGCGATCACGTTGCCCATGGTGGCGCGCCGGTCACCGGCGATCACCACGCCGCCGTCGAAGACCGCCGACACGATGGTGGTGCCGTGCGGGGCCTCGATCGTGAGGCCCTCGGGCAGGTTCCGCCGCCCGGGCAGCAGCTCGGGCGAGTGCGCCGCCAGGAAGTCCATGAACGAGCTGGACCCCGGGGTCAGGAAGGCAGCCGGTAGACGCCCGGTGCCACTCATGTTGGCTTCCACACGATTCCTTCCAGGTAGTCGGCAGCCCGCCGGAGCGCGTCGGGCCGGTCTCTCATCTGTCCCAGCGCCGCGTTGCACGCGAAACAGAGGATGCCACGGACCCTACCCGTTTCGTGGTCGTGATCCACATGCTCTGCCGGCCTGTCCAGACAGATCGGGCAGCGGCCCGCTTGGGTGTCGAGCATGGCCTGGAGGTCGGCTTCGGTCATGCCGTAGTTCTTCTCGAAATGCCGGCGCCGATTGTCGATTTTCCGGCAGGCCTTGCAGTACGCCGAGAGCCCGTCCGACGCGCGGCGATTGCGGTCCCATTCGGCATGCGGCTTGATGTGCTCGCACTTGGCACACCGCTTGTGACCTTCAGGCACATGGACGCGCGGCTTCGGGACCTTCCCCCTGGCCAGCTGACGCTGGTCATAGTAGAACGCGCTGCAGGCGCGACAGATCGCCTGCAGCCCGTTCCACCTCGACCGATTCCTTGCGAAATCAGCCGCCGGAAGTATCTGCTTGCATCTCGAGCAATGTGCCTCGGAATGCAATTCGGACACTAATTACTCTCCACCCTTTTGAACGAAGCCACGCACAAAATCCTCGGCATTAGACTCGAGGACTTCATCGATTTCGTCGAGCACGGAATCGACGTCCTCGCTCAGCTTTTCCTGCCGTTCGCGCAGTTCCTCCGACTGCTGGGCCTCGGCCGCCTGTTCCTCGGTCTCCTCCGAGGAGCGGTTGGCCCGCTGCTGGCCGCCGCCGGTGTCCTTGGTCGCCATGTCCCTCACCCCGCTCGCATTCGTCTGGCACGGTTGATCGGTCCGGGCCCGCTGGTCCGGGCCCTGTACACCGGGTGGCGCGAGGCGCTGCCCGTTACGACTGGTACTTGATGAAACGCCGGAACCTCACCCGGATGATTCCCGATCGGAACGGTTTCACGCCCCGTCATGATCCGGTCACCCGCCGCTGAGCACCCGCACCAGTTCCTCCGCGGTGCGGCAGCGGTCGAGGAGTTCCTTGACGTGGTTGCGGGTCCCGCGCAGGGGTTCCAGGGTGGGCACCCGCTGCAGCGAGTCGCGGCCCGGCAGGTCGAAGATCACCGAGTCCCAGGAGGCCGCCGCGACGTGCTCCGCGTACTGCTCGAGGCAGCGGCCGCGGAAGTAGGCCCGGGTGTCGTCCGGGGGCTGGTGCACCGCCCGGCGCACCTCGTCCTCGGTGACCAGGCGCTCGAACCGGCCGCGGGCCACCAGGCGGTTGTACAGGCCCTTCTCCGCGCGGACGTCGCTGTACTGCAGGTCGACCAGGTGCAGCCGGGGGTTGTCCCAGTCCAGGCCGTCGCGCTGGCGGTAGCCCTCCAGCAGCTCGCGCTTGGCGATCCAGTCGAGCTGCTTGGACAGGCTCATCGGGTCCCGCTCGAGCTTGCCCAGCACCTCCTCCCAGCGCGTCAGCACGTCCTTGGTCTGCTCGTCCGCGTCGTGGCCGTAGCGGTCCTCGACGAACTTGCGGGCCAGCTCGTAGTACTCCATCTGGAGCTGGACCGCGGTGAGCTTGCGGCCGTTGCGCAGCGTGATCAGGTACTGCAGCGACGGGTCGTGGGAGATCCGGTGCAGGGTGCGCACGGGCTGGTCGACGGCCAGGTCGACGGCGATGAAGCCGGCCTCGATCATGGCCAGCACCAGCGAGGTGGTGCCCAGCTTGAGGTAGGTGGAGATCTCCGAGAGGTTGGCGTCCCCGATGATCACGTGCAGCCGGCGGTACTTCTCGGCGTCCGCGTGCGGTTCGTCGCGGGTGTTGATGATCGGGCGCTTGAGCGTGGTCTCCAGGCCGACCTCGACCTCGAAGTAGTCGGCGCGCTGGCTGATCTGGAAGCCGTGCGCGGAGCCGTCCTGGCCGATGCCGACCCGGCCGGCGCCGGTGACCACCTGGCGGGAGACGAAGAAGGGGGTGAGGTGGCGCACGATGTCCGCGAACGGGGTGGCCCGCTGCATCAGGTAGTTCTCGTGCGTGCCGTAGGAGGCGCCCTTGTTGTCGGTGTTGTTCTTGTAGAGGTGGATGTTCTGCCCGTTGGGCAGCTCCAGCGCGCGGGCCGCGGCCTCGGCCATGATCCGCTCGCCGGCCTTGTCCCAGAGCACCGCGTCGCGCGGGTTGGTCACCTCGGGCGAGCTGTACTCGGGGTGGGCGTGGTCGACGTAGAACCGGGCCCCGTTGGTCAGGATGATGTTGGCCAGCCCGATGTCCTCGTCGGTGAGCTGGCTCGCGTCGGCCACCTCGCGGGCGAGGTCGAAACCCCTCGCGTCCCGCAGCGGGTTCTCCTCCTCGAAGTCCCAGCGGGCGCGGCGCGCCCGGTGCATCGCCGCCGCATAGGCGTTGACGATCTGGGACGAGGTGAGCATGGCGTTGGCGTTGGGGTGTCCGGGTACGGAGATCCCGTACTCGGTCTCGATGCCCATCACGCGCCTTACGGTCATGCGGCCCTCCTTGCCCGCCGCCCCGCCCCGACCGGGCGGGGCACCGACGTCCCTGCTGTGCCACCGCGGCTGACGGACCGTCCGGTCCGCCAGCCGCGGCTGTCGTGCCTGGAGCGCTGTTACAGGTACTGCCCGGTGTTGGCGACGGTGTCGATCGAGCGGCCGGACTCGGCGCCCTGCTTGCCGGTGACCAGGGTCCGGATGAAGACGATCCGCTCGCCCTTCTTGCCGGAGATGCGGGCCCAGTCGTCCGGGTTGGTGGTGTTCGGCAGGTCCTCGTTCTCCTTGAACTCGTCGACGCAGGCCGCGAGGAGGTGGGAGACCCGCAGGCCGCGCTGGCCGTGGTCGAGGAAGTCCTTGATCGCCATCTTCTTGGCCCGGTCCACGATGTTCTGGATCATGGCGCCGGAGTTGAAGTCCTTGAAGTAGAGGACTTCCTTGTCACCGTTGGCGTAGGTGACCTCCAGGAAGCGGTTCTCCTCGGTCTCGCCGTACATCCGCTCGACCACCGACTGGATCATGGCGGCGACGGTGGCCTCCACCGAGCCGTCGTGCTCCTTGAGGTCGTCGGGGTGGAAGGGCAGCGAGGCCTTCAGGTACTTGGAGAAGATGTCCTTGGCGGCCTCGGCGTCGGGGCGCTCGATCTTGATCTTCACGTCGAGCCGGCCGGGGCGCAGGATGGCCGGGTCGATCATGTCCTCGCGGTTCGAGGCGCCGATGACAATGACGTTCTCCAGGCCCTCCACGCCGTCGATCTCGGCGAGCAGCTGGGGGACGATGGTGTTCTCCACGTCCGAGCTGACGCCGGAGCCGCGGGTGCGGAAGAGCGACTCCATCTCGTCGAAGAAGACGATGACCGGGGTGCCCTCGCCGGCCTTCTCGCGGGCCCGCTGGAAGACCAGGCGGATCTGCCGCTCGGTCTCGCCGACGTACTTGTTGAGCAGTTCGGGGCCCTTGATGTTGAGGAAGTAGCTCTTGCCCTGCGGGCGCCCGGTGACCTCGGCGACCTTCTTGGCCAGCGAGTTGGCCACGGCCTTGGCGATCAGCGTCTTGCCGCAGCCGGGCGGCCCGTAGAGCAGGACGCCCTTGGGCGGGCGCAGCTCGTACTCCTTGAACAGGTCGGCGTGCAGGTAGGGCAGCTCGACCGCATCGCGGATCTGCTCGATCTGGGTGCCGAGGCCGCCGATCTGGCGGTAGTCGATGTCCGGGACCTCTTCGAGGACCAGTTCCTCGACCTCGGCCTTGGGCACGACCTCGTAGACGTAGCCGGAGCGCGGCTCCAGCAGCAGCGCGTCGCCGGGGCGCAGGGTCACCTCGCGCAGCGGCTCGGCCAGGCGGACCACCCGCTCCTCGTCGGTGTGGCCGACGACCAGCGCGCGCTCGCCGTCCTCGAGCACCTCCTTGAGCGTGACCAGGTCGCCGATCGACTCGAAGGCGAAGGCGTCGACGATGTTGAGCGCCTCGTTGAGCAGGACCTCCTGCCCGCGGTTCAGCTGCTCGAGGTCGATGGTGGGGCTGACGTTCACCCGCAGCTTGCGGCCGCCGGTGAAGATGTCGGCGGTGGCGTCCTCGTTGGCGCTGAGGAAGGTGCCGAACCCCGCGGGGGGCTGTGCGAGCCGGTCCACTTCCTCCTTGAGGGCCACGATCTGGTCGCGGGCCTCGCGCAGGGTGGCGGCGAGCCGTTCGTTCTGAGCGGTCACTCCGGCCAGGTTGGTCTGGAGCTCGACGATCCGGTCTTCGAGGACCCTCGAAGAGCGCGGGGAGTCGGCCAGCTTGCGACGCAGCACGGCGATCTCCTGCTCCAGGTACGAGACCTGGGCGGCCTCGTCGGAACCACGGGCGGGCTTTCCCTCACTGCGGTTGTAGTCGTCATCGTGGGCGGCCACGGTCCTCACCTCCTCCGGGGAGCGGGATGCTTCCAGACCCTACCTGCACCAGGGGTCGTGTAAACCCCTAGATCAAGAAAGACGGAAGGGGTGTGTCCGATCTTCACCCGTGTGTGCTTCCCCTCGGCAAGCAGATACCCACCGCACACGCTCGGAAAGCGGCCGGGGGGTAGGGTCGAGCGAGTCAATACCCGATCGTGACCGTTTTCAAGGCAGGAACCGATGTCAGTGACCAGTGGGACGGAAGGCGCCGCGCCGCTCGAGGTGTGGATCGATCAGGACCTGTGCACCGGTGACGGGATCTGTGTCCAGTACGCGCCCGAGGTCTTCGAGCTGGACATCGACGGGCTGGCCTATGTGAAGGACGGGGACGAGGAGTTGCGGCAGGAGCCGGGGGCGGCGGTGGCGGTCCCGCTGACGCTGCTTCAGGACGTGGTGGACTCGGTGAAGGACTGCCCCGGTGAGTGCATCCACGTGCGCCGGGTCGCGGACCGGGTCGAGGTGTACGGTCCGGACGCCGACTGAGGAGGGCTCAGGTGGCCGCGGTGGGGGTGGTGTGCTGGGTGCGGCGGTAGTCGCCGGTGGGCTGGCGGGTCCAGTCGAAGAGGACGTTGAGGTCCGGGCAGCAGCGCGGCACGTCGGGGGTGGAGAAGCCCTGGGCCGCGGCGGTGACGGTGCCGTCGGAGCGCAGGGCGAGGCGGGTCACGGTGAAGCCCTCCTGCCAGCGCAGCAGGGTGGTGCGGACCTGCGGGGTGCCGTCGGGGCCGGGGGTGAGCACGAAGACGCCGTCGGGTGCGGTGCCGCTGCCGGCCTGGCAGTGTGCGGCGACCACGGTGGCGGGGGTGCCGTCGCCGAGGTCGGCGGCGAAGCTGACCGAGACCGCGGTGGGCATCGGCCCGCAGTCCAGCGGGAGCTGGGCCCGGGTGGGGTCGGGGGCCTGGGCGGCGGGCAGGGCGTGCGGGGTGTCGGCGCCGGTGGCCGGTGCGGCGTCCCCGGCGGTGCCAACGGGCACGGCGGTGCTGGCGACGCTCGGTGCGGCGGCCAGCGTGCCGGCGACCAGGGCGGCGCAGGCGGCGGCCACGGCGCCCCAGCGCCACGGGCCCGAGCGGGCGGCGGCGGGCCCGGGGGCCGGCTCGGCGGGGCGGGCCGGGTGGTCGGCCAGGTCGGTCGGGTCGAGCGCCGCGTTCGCTGCGTCCGGCAAGAGGTCCCCTCCACGGCCGGGGTGAACGTGTGTGGGGAGCATCGTTGCACATGGGCGGGGTGCGGGCGGCACCGGGGCGCCCCCGGGAATGTCCTGCTCGGGAGCTGACCGCTTGCTGGGAGACGGCTGCGGAAACGGTGCTGGAGACGTGGGATCCCGCCGGCGGAACGGCGGTGGGAACGGCTGCGGGGGGGGGGACCCCGGGGGGGGTGGGGCACCACGGGGTGGGGGTGTACGCTGTTCCGGTCGGGGGGCAGGGGGGGGGGGGGGGGGGGGGGGGGTGGGGGGAGGGGGGGGGGGGGGGGGGGGGGGGGGGAAAACCCCACTTTTTCCCCCCCCCCCCCGCGGGCGGTCGGGCTCCGGTCAGTCCTGGTCGATGACCGGGGTGGCGGCCTTGGTGGCGGCCCGGGCGGCGGCGCGCTCGGCCAGCGTCGGAGCGGGGGACCCGCTGTCGTAGTCCTCGCCGTAGGCGCCCTTGGCCGGGCGGGTGCGGCGCAGCAGCGGCTCGACGCCGTCGGCCAGGCGGCGGGAGGTGAGCAGGAAGCCGGTGTGACCGATCATCCGGTGGTCCGGGCGGACCGCCAGGCCCTCCAGGTGCCAGGTGCGGACCATGGTCTCCCAGGCCTGCGGCTCGGTGAAGGTGCCGTGGTCGCGCAGCGCCTCGACGGTGCGCGACAGCTGGGTGGTGGTGGCCACGTAGCAGCAGATCAGGCCGCCGGGCACCAGCGCCTTGGCGGCGACGTCCAGGCACTCCCAGGGGGCGAGCATGTCGAGGATGATCCGGTCGACGTCGGTCTCGACCAGGTTGTCCTGCAGGTCGCCGACGGTCAGCTTCCAGGCCGGGTGCTGGCCGCCGAAGTAGCGCTCGACGTTGCTGCGGGCGATGTCCGCGAAGTCCTGGCGGCGCTCGTAGGAGGCGAGCATGCCGGTGTCGCCGACGGCCCGCAGCAGGTAGGTGCTGAGGGCGCCGGAGCCGACGCCGGCCTCGACCACGCGGGCGCCGGCGAAGATGTCGGCCATGGCCAGGATCTGCCCCGCGTCCTTCGGGTAGATCACGGCCGCACCGCGCGGCATGGACAGGACGTAGTCGGGGAGCAGGGGGCGCAGCGCAAGGTAGGGCACGTTCCCCGTGGTGCGCACGACGGTGCCCTCGGGAGCGCCGATCAGCTCGTCGTGCGGGAACGCACCCTTGTGGGTGTGGAAGTTCTTCCCGGCTTCGAGCGTGAACGTGTAGTGACGGCCCTTGGGGTCGGTCAGCTGAACCTGGTCCCCGACCTTGAATGGCCCCCGCCTGCGGGTGGCACCGGTCGGTTCGGACATGCGGACAATCCTATCCCGAGCCGGGGTGCGCTCGGTGCCGCCGGCCCGCCGGGCGGGGAGCCCGGGTCGGCTGGGCGGTCAGCGCAGGTCAGGCGGCGACCCGGCGGCCGGTGAGCACGGCGCTGAGGCGGCGCTCGACGTCGGAGACCGCCAGCACGCCGTAGATCCGCCCGTCCGGCTCGAGGACCAGGTACTCGCTGGCGGGGGTGCGGCGCAGCGCCTCCAGCAGTCCCTCGCCGTCCAGCTCGGCGGGGATCCGCAGGCCCGGCTCCAGCGAGCGGGCCAGGGCGCCGGCGGCCACCCAGGGCCGGCGGTGTTCCGGGATCTGGAGCACGGCGGCCTCCTTGACCAGGGCGATCGCCTCGCCGCGGCCGTCGATGATCACCACGGCGCCGGCCTGCGCCTCGCGGGCGCGGCGCAGCGCTTCGCCGAGCGGGGTGTCGGCGGTGACGGAGACCGCGCGGCGGGTCAGGCCGCGCACGGCCAGGGTGGGCAGCGCCTCCTTGAGCCGGGCGTTGCGCACCGCGCCGCCGGCGCCGTTCCAGATCACCACGGCGAGCACCGCGGCCAGCACCGAGTCGAGCAGGGCCTGGCCGCCGGTCTGCTGTCCGCCGGCCCGGGAGGCGCCGATCATCGGCAGTCCGAAGAGGACGGCCAGGGCGAGCACCCGGCCGGCCCAGGCGGCGGCGATGGTGCCGGTCATCGGGCGGCCGGTGATGCCCCAGACCACGGCGCGCAGCATCCGGCCGCCGTCCAGCGGCAGGCCGGGCAGCAGGTTGAAGACGGCGACGACCAGGTTGGCGACCATCAGGCCGGCCAGCAGCACGCCGGGGACGGTCTCCACCTCGACCAGGTCGAGGCCGATGAAGAGCCAGCAGATCCCGCCGAGCACCAGGGAGAGCAGCGGGCCGACGAAGGCGAGCCAGAACTCGCGGCCGGGGGTCTCGGCCTCCTTCTCGATCTCGGAGACGCCGCCGAAGAACTGCAGCTGGATGCGACGGACCCCGAGCTTGTAGCGCAGCGCGACCAGGGTGTGGGCGAGCTCGTGGACCAGGACGGAGGCGTAGAAGGCGATGGCGAAGGAGAGGGCGATCAGGTAGCGGGCGAAGCCGAGGTTCGGCAGCACGCCGCCGAGCTGGTCGCCGAAGAGCCAGGTGATCAGGGCGGCGATCAGGAACCAGGTGGGGGTGACGTAGATGGGCACGCCGAACGGGCGGCCCATCAGGATGCCGCCGTTCGGTCGCACGGGCTCGGTGGGCCCGGTGTCGCCGCTGCGGTGGTCACCGTCGTCCTGGCGCGGTGGCTGCTGGGAGGTCTGCTGCCCCGTGGTGTCGCTCACCGTGACCCCTTCAGGTCGTCGTCCCCGCCTGTGCCCCGGCCCTGACGGGCGGGAGGGTGCCCACGCTACGTGATCTCGCAGCGCATGGCGTGTGTGCCCCCTTGAAGAGCTTGTACCCGAATTCGGGGCTGTGAGTGGTCTGGCAGCCGGATGGCAGCGCGACCCCATAGGGTCTGGGGTATGCAGCAGACCGAGACCGCCCGCGAGGCAGTGCCGCCGAGCGGGCTGTCCCCTTCGCGTGCCGGGGACTTCCTGACCTGCCCGCTGCTCTACCGGTTGCGGGTGATCGACAAGCTGCCGGAGCCGCCGAGCCCGGCGGCCACCCGGGGCACCCTGGTGCACGCGGTGCTGGAGCGGCTCTTCGACCATCCGGCGGCCGAGCGGACGCCGGAGCGGGCGTTGACGCTGCTGCGGCCGCAGTGGGAGCGCTTGCTGGGCGAGCGGCCGGAGCTGGCCGAGCTGTTCCCGGTGGCGCAGGAGGGGGCGGCCGAGCAGTTGGCCGGCTGGCTGGGCGATGCGGAGAAGCTGCTCGCGAAGTGGTTCCGGCTGGAGGACCCGACCCGGCTGGAGCCGGTGGAGCGCGAGCTGTACGTGGAGACCGTGCTGGAGTCGGGCCTGAAGCTGCGCGGCTACATCGACCGGGTCGACGTGGCTCCCACCGGTGAGGTGCGGCTGGTGGACTACAAGACCGGGCGGGCGCCCTCGCGGGACTTCGAGGGCAAGGCGATGTTCCAGATGAAGTTCTACGCCCTGGTGGTGTGGCGCTGGAAGGGCGTGATCCCCAAGCGGCTGCAGCTGGTGTACCTGGGCGGCGGCGGGGACGTGGTGAGCTACGACCCCGACGAGGCGGACCTGCGGTCGGTGGAGCGCAAGCTGCAGGCGTTGTGGGAGGCGATCGGGCGGGCGGTGGCCACCGGGGACTTCCCGGCCACCCGCAACCGGCTCTGCGACTGGTGCGACCACCAGGCGAGCTGCCCGGAGTTCGGCGGCACTCCCCCGCCGTACCCGCTGCCGGTGCAGCGGACGCAGGGGTCGGTGCCGGTGGTACCGCAACCGGCGGCGCAGGGGTCGCCGGGTTCGCAGGAGGAGAGAACAGTGACGGGCAGGACGAGCGACGTGACGAGCAAGGAGTCCTAGGTGGCGATCCGAGTGCTGCTGGTCGACGACCAGCCACTGCTGCGCACCGGCTTCCGGATGATCCTGGAGGCCGAGTCCGATCTGGTGGTGGTTGGCGAGGCCGGGGACGGTCAGCAGGCGCTGGAGCAGGTGCGGGCGTTGCAGCCCGATGTGGTGCTGATGGACATCCGGATGCCCCGGATGGACGGGGTGGAGGCGACCCGGCGGATCGTCGGGCCGGGTCGGGACGGCCCGGTGAAGGTGCTGGTGCTGACCACCTTCGACCTCGACGAGTACGTGGTGGAGGCGCTGAGGGCCGGGGCCAGCGGGTTCCTGCTGAAGGACGTGCCGGCCGAGGAGCTGGTGCAGGCGATCCGGGTGGTGGCCGACGGGGCGGCGATGCTGGCGCCCTCGATCACCCGGCGGCTGCTGGACATGTACGCCACCCGGCTGCCCTCCGGCGAGGAGGCGCCCTCGCCGGCGCTGACGGCGCTGACCGAGCGGGAGATGGAGGTGCTGCGGTTGGTGGCCCGGGGGCTGTCCAACGCGGAGATCGCCGCCGAGCTCTTCGTCAGCGAGACCACGGTGAAGACCCACGTGGGGCACGTGCTGACCAAGCTGGGGCTGCGCGACCGGGTGCAGGCGGCGGTCTTCGCCTACGAGAGCGGGCTGGTGCGGCCCGGCGCCATGTAGCGGGTGCCGCCGCCCGCGGGCGGTGGATGCGATACGGCCGGCGGGCCGCTCGGAGCGAACTCCGGGCGGCCCGCCGGCCGTCGTGCGGTGCGGGTGGGCTCAGCTGCGGCCGAGGTCCGCGAACCGGATGATCGAGGTGGCGTCCACCGCGGACTCCACGCCGGTGATGTCGGGGCGCGCGACGTAGAGCGCCTTGTCCTGGGTGAGCGGCACCATCGGCACGTCCACGGCCAGCTGGTTCTGGATCGCGGCGAAGGTGCTGGCGGCCTGGGTGCGGTCGGACTGGCGCTGCGACTGCGGGAGCAGCTGCTGGCTGATCACCGGGTCGTCGAAGCCGTTGTGGAAGGCGCCGCCGTCGACCACCAGGGGGGCCACGAAGTCCTCGGGGTCCGGGTAGTCGGCGCTCCAGCCGACCGTGTAGGCCTGGTAGGAGCCGTTCTGCTGGCCCTGGCGGAACGCGTCCCAGTCGGCCACCTGCTGGATGGTGACCTGGAACAGGCCGCTGGACTCCAGCTGCTTCTTCAGCATGGCCGAGGTGGTGGTGCCGGAGCCGCCGGTCGCCCCGGTGACGCTGAGGGTGAACTTGACCGGGGTGGTGATCTTGGCCGCGGCCAGGATCGCCTTCGCCTTGGCGGCGTCGGGCTGGCCGTACTTGTCGAAGAAGGCCGTGTTGTGGCCGGCGATGCCCTGCGGGATCAGCGAGTAGAGCGGCTGCACGGTGTCGGCGTACACGGTGGAGGCGATCGCGTCGCGGTCGACCAGCTGGGCGACCGCCTGGCGCACCGCCTGCTGGCCCATGGTCTGGTCCTTGGTGTTGAAGACCAGCATGCTGCTGTCGGCGCTGTCCACGCTGGTGACCTTGAGGGTGCCGGTGCCGGCCAGCTGGGCCTGCTGGAGCTGGGCGGCCACCTTCGGGTCGAGGCTGTTGTCGGCCATGTCGACCTGGCCGTTGTCCAGCGCGCTCTTCAGCTGGGTGCGGTCGTTGAAGTAGCGGACCGCGACCTTCGAGCTGGTCGGCTTGTCGTCGCCCTGGTACTTGGAGTTGGCCGACAGGCTGACCTTGCTCGGCTCCTTCTCGCCGCCGGGGCCGGCGGTCTCGTCGACCGAGTCGATCTTGTAGGGCCCGGAGCCGACCAGCTGGTCGTTGGGCAGTTCCTTGTCGGCCGGGAAGACGGTGTGGTCGACGATCGAGCCGGCGCCGCTGGCCAGCTTGTCCGGCAGCACCGCGTCCGGCTGGGTGAGGTGGAAGACCACGCCCAGGTCGCCCTGCGCCTCCACGGACTTGACCGTGCCGAAGAGCGAGGCCGGCCCGTTCGGGTCGTTGATCTTCTTCATCCGGTCCATCGAGAAGACCACGTCCTGCGCGGTCAGCGAGTGGCCGTTGGAGAAGGTCAGGCCCTGGCGCAGGGTGCAGGTGTAGGTCAGCGCGTCGGCGCTGAACTGGCAGTTCTGGGCCGCGTCGGGCTGCGGGGAGGTGGCGCCGACCGGGAACTTGTAGAGGCCCTGGAAGGTGTTCTCCAGGATGAGCCAGGAGCCGAAGTCGTAGGCGCCGGCCGGGTCGAGCACGCTGGTGGTGTTGATCGTGCCGACCGTGATCGGAGCGCTGCTGCCGCCGCCGGTGATGGACTTGACCGAACCGCAGCCGGCCAGCGAGGTGGCGACCAGGGCCGCACACCCCAGGGTCGCGAGGCGTCCGGGCGCCCGTCGTATGGGTGAAGACATGCGTACCTTCTCGGTGCAGACCGGCCGTGGGGACCGGAGGGCAGGCCGCAGGACGGCCCCGGATCAGGGAAACGCACCGAATGCTCTGCCCAGGCGTGTCGGGATAGACCGCGCAAGCGTGCCACATCCGGGAGGTGATGTTGAGCTGCCGGCGAACACGGAAGTATGCGAAGGAAGCGAGGGTGCCGCCGAGTTGTGCACTGATGTCCGATTTCACCCGGGGCGCTGACCTGCGACGACGCCGCGGAGGTCGAAAAAGGAGACGAGCGTCACACCCGGGCGGCGACCACCGCGCGCAGCAGGTCCAGGTCCAGCTCGGTCAGCGAGCGCAGCACGGTGCGCCCGGCGGCGGCCGCGATCGGCGCCACCGAGGGCACCGCGATCACCGGGCAGCCGGCCGCCTCGCCGGCCTCGACGCCCAGCGGGGCGTCCTCGATCACCACGCAGCGCGCCGGCTGCGCGCCGAAGCGGGCGACCGCGGCCAGGTAGGGGTCGGGGTGCGGCTTGGTGCGGGCCACCTCGTCACCGGCGACGGAGAAGGCGAACGGGTGGTCGCCGAGGTTCTTCAGCACCAGGTCGATGATCCGCCGGTGCGAGGCGGAGACCAGGGCGGCCGGGATCCGGTGCTCGGCCAGCAGCGCCAGCAGCTCGGCCGCGCCGGGCATCAGCGGTGCACCGCCGTCCAGCAGCTCGACGAACCGCTCGTTGATCCGCACGGTCAGCTCGGCCGGGCTCAGCTGCAGGCCGGTGACCCCGAGCAGGTAGTCGATCACCCGGGTCATCGGGCCGCCGACCACGTGCGCCCGGTGGGTGTCGTCCAGCGGGTGGCCGAGCTCGGCGAAGAGCGAGGCCTCGGCCTGCCACCAGTACTGCTCGGTGTCGACCAGCGTGCCGTCCATGTCCACCAGCACCGCCTGCAGGCCGCGGCCCTCGAGCGCCCCGGGGTCGACGGCGGTGGTGTCGACGGTGGTCATGCGGCACGCTCCTTCGCTGTTCGGCCCCGCTCTGGAGGAGCGGGGCCGTCAAGCATACGCGCACCGAGGCGAACAGCACGCGATCGGGGCGTTACCGCGCGTTGAAGTACTTCGCCTCCGGGTGGTGGATGACGATCGCGTCGGTGGACTGCTCCGGGTGCAGCTGGAACTCCTCGGAGAGCACCACGCCGATCCGCTCCGGCCGCAGCAGCTCGGCGATCTTCGCCCGGTCCTCCAGCTCGGGGCAGGCGCCGTAGCCCAGCGAGAAGCGGGCGCCGCGGTACTTCAGCTGGAACATGTCCCGCACGTCCTGCGGGTCCTCGTCGCCGAAGCCCAGCTCGAAGCGGACCCGGGCGTGCCAGAACTCCGCCAGCGCCTCGGCCAGCTGCACCGACAGGCCGTGCAGCTCCAGGTAGTCGCGGTAGGCGTTGGCCTGGAAGAGCTCGTTGGCCGCCTCGGAGACCCGGTTGCCCATGGTCACCACCTGCAGGCCCACGACGTCCCGCTCGCCGCTCTCCTCCGGGCGGAAGAAGTCGGCCAGGCAGAGCCGGCGCCCGCGGCGCTGGCGCGGGAAGGTGAAGCGGGTCCGCTCGGTGCCGTCCTGGTGGTAGACGATCAGGTCGTCGCCCTTGGAGGCGGCCGGGAAGTAGCCGTAGACCACCGCCGGCTCCAGCCAGCCCTCGGTCTGCAGCCGGTCCAGCCACATCCGCAGCCGCGGCCGGCCCTCGCTCTCCACCAGCTCCTCGTAGGAGGGCCCGGCGCCGGTGCGGGCGCCCTTCAGTCCCCACTGGCCCTTGAAGAGCGCGTCCTCGTCCAGCCAGGAGGCGTAGTCGGCGAACGGGATGCCCTTGACGATCCGGTCGCCCCAGAACGGCGGGGTCGGCAGCCGGTTGTCCACCACCACGTCCGAGCGGATCTGCCCCAGGTTGAGCTCCTCCGGCTCCTCGACCTCGACCCGGGCGTGCCGGCGCTTGCGCAGCTCCGGCAGGGTGGCGCCCGGCACCCCGCGCTTGACCGCGACCAGCGCGTCCATCAGCTTCAGGCCCTCGAAGGCGTCCCGGGCGTAGCGCACCTCGCCCTGGTAGATCTCGTGCAGGTCCTGCTCGACGTAGGCGCGGGTCAGCGCGGCGCCGCCGAGGATCACCGGGAACTGGGCGGCCAGCTTGCGCTGGTTGAGCTCCTCCAGGTTCTCCTTCATGATCACGGTCGACTTGACCAGCAGCCCGGACATCCCGATCACGTCGGCGTTGTGCTCCTGGGCGGCCTCCAGGATCGCCGAGACCGGCTGCTTGATCCCGAGGTTGACCACCGTGTAGCCGTTGTTGGAGAGGATGATGTCGACCAGGTTCTTGCCGATGTCGTGCACGTCGCCCTTGACCGTGGCCAGCACGATGGTGCCCTTGCCCTGGTCGTCGGACTTCTCCATGTAGGGCTCCAGGTGCGCCACCGCCGACTTCATCACCTCGGCGGACTGCAGCACGAACGGCAGCTGCATCTGGCCGGAGCCGAACAGCTCGCCGACCGTCTTCATCCCGTCCAGCAGCGTCTCGTTGACGATGGCGAGCGCCGGACGCTCGGTCAGCGCCTGGTCCAGGTCGTCCTCCAGGCCGTTGCGCTCGCCGTCGATGATCCGCTGCTTGAGCCGCTCCTCCAGCGGCAGCGCGGCCAGCTCCTCGGCCTTGGAGGCCGCGCTGGAGGCGGCCGAGACGCCTTGGAACAGCTCCAGCAGCTTCTGCAGCGGGTCGTAGGCCGGCTCGTCGCCCTGCTGGGGGCGTCGTCGGTCGTAGACCAGGTCGAGGGCGACCTCGCGCTGCTCCTCGGGGATCCGCGCGATCGGCAGGATCTTGGAGGCGTGCACGATCGCCGAGTCCAGTCCGGCCTGCACGCACTCGTGCAGGAAGACCGAGTTGAGCACCTGACGGGCCGCCGGGGAGAGGCCGAAGGAGATGTTGGACAGGCCGAGCGTGGTCTGCACCGCGGGGTGACGGCGCTTCAGCTCGCGGATCGCCTCGATGGTCTCGATGCCGTCGCGGCGCGACTCCTCCTGCCCGGTGCCCAGGGTGAAGGTCAGGCAGTCGACCAGGATCGAGGACTCCTCGACCCCGTAGTCCCGGGTGAGTTCCTCGATCAGCCGCTCGGCGATCTCGACCTTGTGCTCGGCGGTGCGGGCCTGGCCCTGCTCGTCGATGGTCAGCGCGATCAGCCCGGCGCCGTGCTCGCGGGCCAGCGCGGCGATCCGCCCGAACCGGGAGTCGGGGGCGTTGCCGTCCTCGAAGTTGACCGAGTTGAGCACCGCGCGGCCGCCCAGCAGCTCCAGGCCGGCGCGCAGCACCTCCGGCTCGGTGGAGTCCAGCACGATCGGCAGCGTGGAGGCGGTGGCCAGCCGGCCGGCGATCTCCCGCATGTCCGCCACGCCGTCCCGGCCGACGTAGTCCACGCACAGGTCCAGCAGGTGCGAGCCGTCCCGGATCTGACCGCGGGCGATCTCCACGCAGCCCTGCCAGTCGCCGGCCAGCATCGCCTCGCGGAACTTCTTCGAGCCGTTGGCGTTGGTCCGCTCGCCGATCGCCAGGTAGGAGGTGTCCTGGCGGAACGGCACCGACTGGTAGAGCGAGGCCGCGGCGGGCTCGGGCTTCGGCGCGCGCGGGGTGACCTTCCGGCCGCGCACCCGCTCGACCACCTGGCGCAGGTGCTCGGGCGTGGTGCCGCAGCAGCCGCCGACCAGCGACAGTCCGTACTCGCGGGTGAAGGTGTCGTGCGCGTCCGCCAGCTCCGCCGGGCTCAGCGGGTAGTGCGCGCCGTCCTTGCCCAGCACCGGCAGGCCCGCGTTCGGCATGCAGGACAGGCCCGCCCTGGCGTTCTTCGCCAGGTAGCGCAGGTGCTCGCTCATCTCGGCCGGGCCGGTGGCGCAGTTCAGGCCGATGTGGTCGATGCCCAGCGGCTCCAGCGCGGTCAGCGCCGCGCCGATCTCCGAGCCCAGCAGCATGGTGCCGGTGGTCTCCACCGTCACCTGGGCCAGGATCGGCACGTCCAGCCCGGCCTCGGCCAGCGCCGCCTTGCAGCCCAGGATCGCCGCCTTGGTCTGCAGCAGGTCCTGGCTGGTCTCCACCAGCAGCGCGTCGGCGCCGCCGGCGAGCAGGCCGGCCGCGTTGAGTCGGAAGCCCTCGCGGATCACCTCGAAGGTGGTGTGCCCCAGGGTCGGCAGCTTGGTGCCCGGGCCGATCGAGCCCAGCACCCAGCGCGGGCGGTCCGCGGTGGCGAACTCGTCGGCCACCTCGCGGGCCAGCCGGGCGCCGGCCTCGGAGAGCTCGAAGATCCGCTCGGGGATGTCGTACTCCCCCAGCGCCGCGAAGTTGGCGCCGAAGGTGTTGGTCTCCACGCAGTCCACGCCGACCGCGAAGTACGCCTCGTGCACCCCGCGCACGATGTCCGGGCGGGTGACGTTGAGGACCTCGTTGCAGCCCTCCAGGTCCTGGAAGTCCGCCAGTGACGGATTCTGCGCCTGCAGCATCGTCCCCATCGCGCCGTCGGCGACGACGACCCTGGTGGCGAGCGCCTCGCGCAACGCGGTGGCGCGGGCCTGGTGGACGGCTGACTGGGTGCCTGCGGAGACACTGGTGGCCATGGGGCTACTCCCTGGGTGCGACGGCTGTCGGCTATGCGCTCCCTCGGATCGGGGGTGCACCCCGCCAGGGTAGCCGCAGCTGCGCCCGGGTTCTCGACCATTCCGCATCGTGGGCGGTTGCGTATCGTGGGCCGTTCGAAACGAACGGGAGTACACGGTCGATGCGGTTGGGGACTGGGTGGGGCGGCTGGTGGCGCGCGTCCGGGCGGGCGGTGCGGCGACTGGCCGGAGGCGGCCGCAACGGCTCGGGGCGACTGCGCCGACGGTGGCGCGGGTGGTCGCGGCGGCGCCGGATCCTGGTGCTGACGGCCCTCACCCTGGTCGCTGCGCTGCTGCTGCCGCCGGCCGGGATCGCGGTGGCGCTGCGCGTGGCGGCCACCGGCACCCCCGACCCGCAGGCCCGCACCCGCGGGCAGGACGCCGCCTGGCTCGGCCACGCCTGGGTGGACGGCCGCAAGGGCCCCGCCGACCTGGCCGCGCTGCCGCAGCTGGTGCGCGGCGGGATCCGTGACCTCTACGTGCACGCCGGTCCGCTGGACGACGACGGCACCCTGCCCGCCACCCGCTACCCGCAGGCCGGCGCGCTGCTGGCGGCGGTGCACCAGGAGCTGCCCGGGGTGCGGGTGCAGGCCTGGCTGGGCGACCTGGTCGAGCCGGAGAAGCAGGGGCTGGACCTGTCCGACCCGGCGGTGCGACAGCGGATCCGCGACTCGGTGCAGCAGGTGCTGGACGCCGGCTTCGCCGGGGTGCACCTGGACCTGGAGCCGGTGCACTCCGGCGATGCCGGCTACCTCGCGCTGCTCGACCAGGTGCACGCGCTGACCGCCGCGCGCGGCGC
This sequence comes from Kitasatospora sp. LaBMicrA B282, assembly GCF_050325825.1. Lineage (NCBI taxonomy): Bacteria > Bacillati > Actinomycetota > Actinomycetes > Kitasatosporales > Streptomycetaceae > Kitasatospora > Kitasatospora sp. LaBMicrA B282. Next base: position 15,145 of record NZ_JBNQTI010000066.1, on the reverse strand, counting down.
GCTGCTCTCGGTGGCCACCCCGCAGATCGATCCGCTGCCCGGGCTGCACGCGGTGGCCGGGACGCTGGCCGGGCACCCGAAGTGGTGGGCGCAGGCCTACTTCGGGCAGGTGGCGCGCCGGGTGGACCAGGTGGCGGTGATGTCCTATGACACCGCGATGCCGCTGCCCTCGCTCTACACCGGTTACGTGGCGCAGCAGACCGAACTGGCCCTGGAGGTCACCCCGTCCTCGGTGGACCTGTTGATGGGCCTGCCCGCCTACGAGGAGGACCAGCCGGGCCACCGCGGGTCGGCCGAGACGGTGCCGGCCGCGATCCGCGGCGTGCGGCTGGGGCTGGGCCGGCAGGCGCCGGGGCGGGCGGCCTTCGGGGTCGCGGTGTACGCGGACTTCACGGCGACCGCCGCGGACTGGGCGGCGTACCGGCGGGACTGGTGCGCGAGCGAGTAGGGCGGGTGCGGGAGCGGGAGGGAGGGGGCGGGTGCGGGAACGAGTGAGCCGCCCCGGGGTGGGGCGGCTCGGTCACTGCGGATCGGGCACGGCTCAGTTGAAGTCGAGCTCGCCGGTGCGGGTGCGCTTGAGCTCGAAGAACTTCGGGTAGCCCGCCAGCAGGCGGGCGCCGTCGAAGAGCTTGACCGCCTCCTCGCCGCGCGGGATCGCGGTCAGCACCGGGCCGAAGAAGGCCACCCCGTCGATGTGGATGGTCGGGGTGCCGACGTCCTCGCCGACCGGGTCCATGCCCTCGTGGTGGCTGCGCCGCAGCGCCTCGTCCCACTCGTCGGTCTTGGCCGCGTCGGCCAGCTCGAGGGGCAGGCCGACCTCGGCCAGCGCGGCCGGGATCACCTCGGCGAAGTCCTTGTTGCCCTCGTTGTGGATCCGGGTGCCCAGCGCGGTGTAGAGGTCGCGCAGCACCTCGGGGCCGTGCTGCTCGGCGGCGGCGATGCAGACCCGGACCGGGCCCCAGCCGCGGTCCAGCAGCTCGACGTAGCGCTCGGGCAGGCCCTCGCGGCCCTGGTTGAGTACGGAGAGGCTCATCACCTTGAAGTTCAGGTCCAGGTCGCGGTGCTGCTCGACCTCCAGGATCCAGCGGGAGGTGATCCAGGCGAACGGGCAGATCGGGTCGAAGTAGAAGTCGACCTTGGCAGGAGTGTTCTGTTCGGCAGTCGTCATGCGCCCCACCATAGGACCCGCCCCTGTCGGTTCGGGGTGCGGCGGGGCGCCGGGACGTGCTGGGTTCGTCAATTCCGGACAGTCGTAGCGTCCGGCGGTCGTGGCGGTGGGTGACGGCGAGGGTCGCGGGACGCTCCCGGGAGGAACGCGGACGGGGAACGAGGTGGCCAAACCCGTTCGAAACACGTTCGAATCATGCCGCGCAATCCGGGCCGATTCTGTCCTGAATCGATCCTACGGTCGGTGCCGAGGGAATAAATCCGGCCGTTTCCGGAGGCGATGCCGGTGACCGGGACACCCGCCACCACTGTGCGCACGTTCGTGCTGGTTCCGGGCTCCTGGCGCGGCACCCTCAGTGGTGGAAGAGGCGCAGCCCCGTGCGGGCGAGGGTGATGCCGTGCTCGCGACAGGCGGCCTCGACGTCGGCGGAGCGGATGGAGCCGCCGGGTTCGGCGATCAGGGTCACGCCGTGCCGGGCCGCGTGGTCGACGTTGTCGCGGAAGGGCAGCGCGCCGTCGGAGACGAAGGCGACGCCGCCCAGCTGCGCCAGCCAGTCGCCGCGCTCCCGTTCGGTGAGCTCGGGTGCGGGGGCGGCCAGCACCTCGGGACCGGGCAGCTCGCCCTCCAGGTAGCGCAGTTGCCAGTTGATCCGGTCCTGGCGGCGCACCTCGGGCCGGAAGGCGAGCCGGCGCACGGCCGGGTGCCGGCGCAGCCACCACAGGTCGGTCTTCGCCCCGGCCAGGCGGGTGCAGTCGATCCGGGACTGCTGCCCGGCGCCGATCCCCACCGTGACCCCGTCCCGCACGTAGCAGACCGAGTTGGACTGTGTGTAGCGCAGCACGGCGAGCCCGAGCAGCAGGTCCGCCGTCGCGGCCGGGTCCGGGGCCGGGCCGACCACCGGCTGCAGCAGGTCGGCGGAGAGTTCGGCCCGGTCGCGGTCCTGTTCCAGGCGCAGCCCGTAGACCTCGCGCAGCTCGCGGGCCGGCGGGCGGTAGTCGGGGTCGGCGGCGAGCACCACGAACCGCCCGTTCTTCTTGCGGCGCAGCCGGTCGAGCGCGGCCGGTTCGTAGTCCGGGGCGATGATGCCGTCGCAGACCACGCCGGCCAGCAGCTCGGCGAGTTCGGCGTCGACCGGGTGCGAGAGGGCGGCGAAGTCGCCGTAGGAGGACTTCGGGTCGGCGTCCCGGGCCCGCAGGTAGGCCCGGGTGGCCGGGCCGAGCGCGCCGGCCGCGGCCGGGTCGAGGCCGTGGCGCTCGGCGGCCGCCGCGTCCAGCTCGCCGGCCAGCGCGGCACCGGCCGGGGAGACGTGCTTGAAGGAGGCGGCGGTGACGGCGCCGTCGAGGGCCCGGCTCGCCTCGCTGACCAGTTGCCAGGCGTTCAGCGCGTCCAGCAGGTTGATGTAGGAGGGCTCGCCGGCCAGCAGCCGGACCGGCTGGTCGCCGGGGCGGACCGGGGTGACGGGGGCGGCGGCCTGGTGCGGGTTCATGCCGTGACGCAGGTGCACGGTGGGCTCCTTGGCAGCGGGTGGCTGACCGGAGCGCCCAGGCGGTCGACGCGCGCAATCGTGGCAACGGCCGCTCCCCGGTGGTATCCCACCCTCGCCAGTCGCGGTCAGTGGCAGTATCGGGGAGGAGATCACCGACGGGCAAGGGCGGGCCGCGCCGGGCGGGGCGGCCGGGACGAGCGACGGGAGCCGCAGCATGGATCGCAGGAGCACGGACCGGACCGCGCCACTGCTGGTGCTCTGGGACATCGACCACACGCTGGTCGACATCGGCACGGTCGGCCGCCGCAGCTACGCCGTCGCCTTCCAGCGGGCCACCGGCCGGCCGCTCACCGAGAGTTGGCAGTTCGCCGGCCGCACCGAACCGGCCGCGGCCGCCGAGGTGCTGCGGCTGCACGGGTTCGATCCGGGCGACGGGCTGCTCACCGCCTTCCTGGAGCTGGTGGTGGCCGAGCTGACCGGCCGGGCCGCGGAGCTGGCCGCCGAGGGGCGGGTGCTGCCCGGTGCGGCGGCGGCGCTGGCGGCGCTGGGTGACCGGCCCGGGGTGCGCCAGTCCGTGCTCACCGGGAACCTGCACCCGCTGGCCGTGCTGAAGCTCGACGCGCTCGGCCTGAGCGACCGGCTGGACCTGCGGCTCGGGGCGTTCGGCGACGACGCCGTGGAGCGCACCGAGCTGCCGGCGCACGCCTTCGACCGCGCCGAGCGGGTGCTGGGCCACCGGTTCCGCGGCGGCGACACGGTGATCATCGGGGACACCCCGCGTGACGTGGCCACCGCGTTGGCGGTCGGCGCCCGCAGCGTGGCGGTGGCCACCGGGCTGTCGCCGGCGGCGGAGCTGGCCGCGGCGGGCGCGCACGTGGTGCTGCCGGACCTGGCGGACACCGAGGCGGTGCTGCGCGCGGTGCTGGGGTAGCGCTGCCCGGGGACGGGCGGGCCCCGGGCGGCGGACCGGCCCCGGACAGCGGCCCTGAGCTGGGCCCGATGGCGTAATCCGGTTGCGCCCCCGGCGGCGCACCTGTTGGGTGGACGCCGATGACGAACACGAAGCACCCGGGCCTCGACCCGGACGAGATCCTGGCCGCCTACGACCGCGAAGCCCGCCGGCACCGCCCGCCGGACGGACCCGGCGCGGTGATCGAGCAGGTCGGCCCGGTGGTCCGGCAGGACGGCGGCCCGAACGGCTGGAGCGGCGTGCTCTGGTCGGACCTGGACGAGCGGAGCGCGGACGCCGCGATCGCCGAGCAGATCCGGCACTTCGGCGCGCTCGGCCGCGAGTTCGAGTGGAAGCACTACAGCCACGACGCACCCGCCGACCTCGCCGACCGGCTGCGCGCCGCCGGCCTGGTCGCCGAGCCGCCGGAGACCCTGATGGTGGCCGAGGCGGCCCCGCTGACCGGTGAGGTCCCGCTGCCGGAGGGCATCCGGCTGCGCACCGAGGCCGACCGGACGGCGATCGAGCTGCTCGGCGAGGCGCACCGGCGGGCCTTCGGCACCGACGGCGCCAAGCTGACGCGCAGCCTGCTGGAGGTGCTGGACTCCGCCCCGGAGACCCTCGCCGTGGTGGTCGCGCTGGCCGGGGACGAGCCGGTCTGCGGCGCCCGCATGGAGCTGCTGCCGAACACCTCGTTCGCCGGGCTGTGGGGCGGCGGCACCGCGCCCGAGTGGCGCGGCAGGGGGATCTACCGGGCGTTGGTGGCGCACCGGGCGCGGCTGGCGGTCGAGCGCGGCTACCGCTACCTCCAGGTGGACGCCTCCGACCAGAGCCGGCCGATCCTGGCCCGGCTGGGCTTCACCGCGCTGAGCGTCACGACACCGTTCAACTACCAACCGTAGTAGATCGGACACTCAGCGTCGTCGTTCGACTACGATGCGGCGCCATGATCGCCATGCGCCGTCGTGCGCTCACCGCTCTCGCCGCCCTGCCCCTGCTGCTCGCCGCCGCGGCACCCGCCGCGGCTGCGACGGCCGGCCGTGCGGGCCGGGCCGGCGGCCCGGCCGCAGCCGGTTACGTCGCGCTCGGCGACTCCTACGCCGCCGGGGTCGGGGCCGGCGCCTACGACCCGGCGAGCGGTGACTGCCACCGCAGCACCCGCGGCTACCCGGCGCTCCGGGCCGCCGCGCACCCGGGCGCCGCCTTCCTCGACCTGGCCTGCTACGGCGCGACCACCGACCAGGTGCGCTCCGACCAGCTGCCGCTCCTGCCGGCCGGCACCGGCACGGTGACCCTCACCGTGGGCGGCAACGACCTCGACTTCAGCGATGCGGTGGTGGCCTGCCTGCAACCACTGACCACCGAGTCCCGCTGCGACCAGGCACTGGACCACTCGGCCCAGCTGATGAACGACCAGCTGCCGGGCCGGCTGGACCAACTGCTCGCCGCGATCGCCCGGGCGGCCCCGGGCGCCACGGTGCTGGTCACCGGCTACCCGCACCTGCTGTCCGAGCACCCGGCCGGGGCCTGCTGGACCGGGACGGACCAGCGTCGGGCCCGGTTCGCCCGGCTGGCCGACCAGCTGGACGAGCTGATCGGCCGGCAGGCCGCCGCGCACGGCGACCGGTTCGCCGATCCGCGCGCGGCCTTCGCCGGCCACGAGGTGTGCGCGGGGGCGGGCCACGAGTGGATCGCCGGGCTCGAGCTGGTGAACCTCTGGGAGTCCTTCCACCCCACCGCGGAGGGCCAGCAGCGCGGCTACCTGCCGGTGGTCGAGCAGGCGCTCTCCTGACCGGGACGGGCGCGGCGGCGCCCGGCGTGCTCGATAACCGGTGGCAGGGCGGCGGGGCACGGGTCGAGACTGGTCGGCGTGCGCCGGCCGGGCCCGGCCCCGGCGGCTCGCAGCGGTGGCCTCGCCGACGGGGCGGGGCGACCTCGCGGCGGAGTCGGACGACCCGCGGCGGAGCGGAACGGACCGCTTGGGGACGGCCCGCGCAGGAGGGCCGCAGCGCGGTCACGGTGGGCCGGATCCGGATACGGACCGTTGGGATCGGCGCGCATCAAAGCCCGTAGGCTGGGCAGGTAGGGTCCGTGGAACAGAGCGTTCCACGTGGTGAGGAGAGCAGTCGGCAGTCGGCCGGCCGCGACCGTCCGCGGGCGGGGGCGCTGCCGGGCCGGCCGGAGGGAGACGCTGGGTGATCGAGCTGGAAGATGTTCCCGAGTTGATCGACCCGGTGATGGTCTGTGCCTTCGAGGGCTGGAACGACGCGGGCGACGCCGCCTCCACGGCGGTCGGGCACCTGGACGAGACCTGGGGCGGCAAGGTGTTCGCCGCGCTGGACGCGGAGGACTACTACGACTTCCAGGTCAACCGGCCCACCGTCTGGCTGGACGGCGGGGTGCGCCGGATCACCTGGCCGACCACCCGGCTCTCGGTGGTCCGGGTGACCGAGCCGACCACCCGGGACCTGGTCCTGGTGCGCGGCATCGAGCCGAGCATGCGCTGGCGCTCGTTCTGCAACGAGTTGCTGGGCTTCGCCCACGAGCTCGGCGTGGAGCTGGTGGTGATCCTCGGCGCGCTGCTCGGCGACACCCCGCACACCCGCCCGGTGCCGGTCAGCGGCGTCACCTCCGACGCGGCGCTGGCCCGGCGGCTGGAGCTGGAGGAGAGCCGCTACGAGGGCCCGACCGGCATCGTCGGCGTGCTGCAGGAGGCCTGCGCGCACGCCGGGGTGCCCGCCGTGACCCTCTGGGCGGCGGTGCCGCACTATGTCGCGCAGCCGCCGAACCCGAAGGCGACGCTGGCCCTGGTGAACAAGCTGGAGGACCTGCTCGACCTGCGGATCCCGCCGGGCGAGCTGCCCGAGGACTCCCGGGCCTGGCAGCTGGGCGTGGACCAACTGGCCGCCGAGGACAGCGAGGTGGCCGAGTACGTGCAGCAGCTGGAGGAGGCCCAGGACACCGCCGAGCTGCCGGAGGCGAGCGGCGAGGCGATCGCCCGCGAGTTCGAGCGCTACCTGCGGCGCCGGGACAACCAGGGGCCCGGCGGCGAGAAGCCGCCGGCCGGGCACGCCGTGGCCGAGCGTCCGACCGAGCCGCCGGCCGCCGGCGAGGACCCGGCCGAGCCGACCAAGCCGGAGGCGGTGGACGGCCCAGGGCCGGCGGAGGACGAGGAGCAGGGCGAGCAGCCCACCGGCGAGGACGGCGGCGAGGGCGCCGACACCGACGGCGAGGGGGCCGACGGGCGGGGCTCCAACCGCTGACGGACCGCCAGTTCCGCTGCCGGGAGCGGCGACCGGCCCGACCCGGGAGCCGATGACCGGCGTCGGGCAGCCGCCGGTCATCGGCCGCAACCAGTGCACCTGTCGGGCCCGATGACTGTCAAGGGTCTAGACCAGTTTCAGCCGCCGCGGCAGCCCCGCAGGCCACCTCGACACCGGCCGCGCGGTGCGCCGGCGGCCCGCACGGCGGCGCGGCCGACCGCCCGGTGGCCACCGCCACGCGGCGCCCGTCGACCCCGGGCGCACCGCCCTCCGCACCCCGTCACGACCGCCCTTCGGCGCCCCTCCCACCGCCCCAGCCGCGCTGTACCGTGGAGATCCGGGGCTGGTGCGGGCCGAGGTGATCAGCCATGTTGATCCTGGATGTGGTGTTGGGGGCGCTGGGGGGCCTCGCTGCGCTCGGCGCGGCGTGGACCGCGGTGAGCGTGCGCGTGGTGCAGCAGTGGCAGCGCGGCGTGGTGTTCCGGTTCGGCAAGGTGCGCGCGGAGGTGCGCGACCCCGGGCTGGTGATGCTGCTGCCGGTGGCCGACCGGATCCGCCGGGTGAACGTCCAGATCGTGACCATGCCGGTGCCCGCTCAGGAGGGCATCACCCGGGACAACGTGACCGTCCGGGTCGACGCGGTGGTCTACTTCCGGGTGGTCGACCCGGTCCGGGCCACGGTCAACGTGCAGGACTACCAGTTCGCCATCTCCCAGGTGGCGCAGACCTCGCTGCGCTCGATCATCGGCAAGAGCGAGCTGGACGACCTGCTGGCCAACCGCGAGCCGCTCAACCAGGGCCTGGAGCTGATGCTGGACAGCCCGGCGCTCGGCTGGGGGATCCAGATCGACCGGGTGGAGATCAAGGACGTGGCGCTGCCCGAGTCGATGAAGCGCTCGATGGCCCGGCAGGCCGAGGCCGACCGGGAGCGGCGGGCCCGGATCATCACCGCCGACGGCGAGTACCAGGCCTCCAAGCAGCTGTCGGAGGCCGCCGCGATCATGAGCAGCACCCCGGCCGCGCTCCAACTGCGGCTGCTGCAGACCGTGGTGGAGGTGGCCGCGGAGAAGAACTCGACGCTGGTGCTGCCCTTCCCGGTCGAGCTGCTGCGCTTCCTGGACAGCTCGACCAGGACCCAGGAGCTGCACCAGGCCCGGTTGGGCGGCGCGGACGGGGAGGTGGCGGCGGACGCCGAGCCGGAGCAGCCCGCCGCACCGGTCGCGGAGATCCCCGGTCAGGAGGCGCTGGAGCTGGAGGTCCCGGCGACGGAGGTGCCCCCGCTGCCGCCGTTGGACCAGGTCGGGCCGCCGTCCTGAACAGCGCTCGGTCCAGGACGCACGCGGACGGCGCCGCGGCGAACCGCGACGCCGTCCGTCGACATCCCTCTGCATCCGTCGCCGTCGCGTCGACTCCCCCGTCCTCAGCGGGCGGGACCGGTCAGAGCGCGACGCCCAGCAGGGCGTCCACCGCGCGCGAGACCAGGCCCGGCGCGCCGGTGTCCGTGCCTCCCTCGGCGGCCTGCTCGGCGGCCCAGCGGTCCACCGCGGCCAGCGCGGCGGGCGCGTCCAGGTCCGCGGCCAGCGCCGCGCGCACCTCGGCGAGCAGCTGCTCGGCCGACGGCCCGTCCGGGCGGGAGACCGCGGCACGCCAGCGGGCCAGCCGCTCGACGGCCTCGTCCAGCGTGGTCTTGGTCCACTCCCAGTCGCTGCGGTAGTGGTGCGAGAGCAGCGCCAGCCGGATCGCCGCCGGGTCGACGCCCTCGCGGCGCAGCGTGGAGACGAAGACCAGGTTGCCGCGGGACTTGGACATCTTGTGGCCGTCCAGCGCGACCATGCCCGCGTGCACGTAGGCGTGCGCGAAGGGGTGCACGCCGGTGGCCGCCTGGGCGTGGGCGGCACCCATCTCGTGGTGCGGGAAGGCGAGGTCGCTGCCGCCGCCCTGGATGTCGAAGGACATGTCCAGGTACTCCAGCGCGATCGCCACGCACTCGATGTGCCACCCGGGCCGGCCGTGGCCGAGCTCGGTGTCCCAGGCCGGCTCACCGGGCCGGGCCGCCAGCCAGAGCAGGGCGTCCAGCGGGTGCCGCTTGCCGGGCCGCTCGGGGTCGCCGCCGCGCTCGGCGAAGACCGGCAGCATCTCCTCCCGGCTGAGGTGCGAGACCTGGCCGAAGCGCGGGTCGGCCTCGACCGAGAAGTAGATGTCGCCGTCCAGCTCGTAGGCGGCGCCGCTCGCCAGCAGCTTCTTGACCAGCGGGACGATCCACGGGATGGACTCGACCGCACCGATGTAGTGCTCCGGCGGCAGGATCCGCAGCGCCGTCATGTCCTCGCGGAACAGTGCGGTCTCCCGCTCGGCGAGCTTCGTCCAGTCCTGACCGGTGGCGACCGCGCGCTCCAGCAGCGGGTCGTCCACGTCGGTCACGTTCTGCACGTAGTGGACCTGGTGGCCGGCGTCGCGCCAGACCCGCTGGATCAGGTCGAAGGTGTTGTAGGTGGCGGCGTGGCCCAGGTGGGTGGCGTCGTACGGGGTGATGCCGCAGACGTACAGGCGGGCGGTCGGGCCGGTGGGCACGACCTCTCGGATCGCACCCGCGGCGGTGTCGTGGATGCGCAGGGGGAGTCCCTGACCAGGCAGGGCGGGAACCTCGGAGGCGGGCCAGGCATGCATGAAAATGACTCTAACCTTGCGATCATTTGAAAGGCTAACCAGTATGCGGAATCGGCTGAAATGAGCGCTCGCTCACACTGGCGTTCGCCTGCCGGCCGGCACCGGCCGCGCTGACCTGGGAAGCCGCCGCGCAAGGCGCACCGCGGCTCCTGGGACCGGGTGCCCGGGGCCGTCCCCGGAGCCGCCCGCCCGGGGGCAGGCGGCAGGGCCGTTCGGCTGAGCGGAGGTCAGACCGGCGGCCAGGGGATCGAGGGCCACCCGCCCGAGGGCACCGGGTGCCGCCCGGTGCGCAGCAGCGCCGCCACCCGCTCCCGAGTGGCCGTCAGCTCAGCCTCCGTCAGGTGCGGCCGCAGCCGCTCCGCCAGCGGACCGGAGAGCTCGCCGCGCAGCCGCTCCAGCATCGCCACCGCCTCCTCGGTCAGCGGCTGCTCGGCCCACCCCCAGAGCAGCGTGCGCAGCTTGTCGGGGACCGCGAAGGTCACCCCGTGGTCGATGCCGTAGAGCCGCCCGTCGGCGGCCGGCAGCAGGTGGCCGCCCTTGCGGTCGGCGTTGTTCAGCACCGCGTCCAGCACCGCGAGCCGGCGCAGCCGCCGGTCGTCCGGGTGCACCAGCAGCGCGGTGCGGCCCTCCCCCACCTCGGCCTCGATCACCGGCAGCCAGCCCGGCTGCGGTCCGGCCGGGTCCTGCAGGTCCAGCAGCGGCGCGGCCTGCGGGTCCGGTTCGACCCAGATCTGCACCATGCCGGGGCCGAACGGCCCCTCGCGCAGCACGGTCGGCGGGATCAGCGCCCAGCCGGTCGCCGCGGCCAGCTCGTAGGCGGCCACCTCGCGCCCGGCCAGCGTGCCGTCGGGGAAGTCCCAGAGCGGGCGCTCGCCGCGCACGGGCTTGTAGACGCAGAGCGCGGAGCTGCCGTCCAGCGCCACCGAGCAGTAGAGCGCGGCGTTGGAGGCGTCGGTGATCCGCCCGTGCACGGTGAGCTCGCCGGAGCGCAGCAGCTCCAGCGCGGCCGGCACGTCGGCGGCCAGCGCGGCCGTGGCGACCGGGTCGGCCTCGGGTATGTCCTGGTCGGCGGGGTCCTCGGCAGGGTCCTCGGCGGGGTCGGGGTCGGCGTGCTCGCGGTCGGCCGGCGCGGCGGGCGGCTGGGCAGGGGCCGGTACCGCGGCCTCCGGGCGCCCGGTGGCGTCCGGCTCCGGCGCGGTCCGGGACCGCTGGTCGGCGTTCAGCGCTTGTAACCGTTCTGACGCGGGCACAGGTGGCCCTCGGGGTCCAGCGGCAGGTTGCAGAACGGGCAGGGCTTGCGGCCGGCGGCCACCAGGTCCAGCGCGCGCTTGGCGAAGACCCGGGCCATCGCACCGGTCATCCGCACCCGCAGCATGTCCGGGCCGTTCTCGTCGTCCTCGAAGGCGAGCTCGTTCTCGTCCTCCTCGGCGTCCTCGATCATCGCCTGGGCCTCGACCACCAGGTAGCCCTCGCCCGCGTCCCAGGCCAGCGCCATGGTCCCGACCCGGAACTCCTGCTCCAGCGGGAGGTCGAGCGGTGCGGTGTCGATCAGGTCGGCCGGCGCCACCGCCGGGATCGGCGCCTGGCCGGCACTGCGCCGCAGCGCCTCGTCCAGCACCTCCTCCACCCGCTCGGCCAGCGCGGCCACCTGCGTCTTCTCCAGCAGCACACTGGTGATCCGGCCGCGCGCACTGGCCTGCAGGAAGAACGCCCGCGAGCCGGGCTGGCCGACGGTGCCGGCCACGAACCGCTCGGGCTGGTCGTAGAAGAAGACCTGTCGGGGCACTCTCTCGCTCCGGGGTTTGAAACGGATCAGGGGTGTGAAACGGATCATGGGTCGGTGGCGCGCACTTTCACCCTACGGCTTCGGCGCCGCCGCGCGGGCGACCCCCCGCGCGGCGGCCCGGCCCACCGGTACGGCGGCCCGGCCGCCGTGTGGGGCCCGCCGTGCGGTCAGTCCGTGCTCTGTGCGGTCAGGCCGTGCGGTCAGTCCGTCCCGGTGGCGCCGCCGACCACAGCGTCGCCCGCCGCCGGTTCGCCGCCCGCCGGGGCCGGGTGCACCCTGGGCCGCAGGCCGCGGGCGTCGCCGGTGTCGCCGAGGCGCAGCAGGAAGGGGCGCAGCGGGGTGTAGCGGATCGCGGTGACCGTGCACGGGTCCACGTTGATCCGCTGGAAGTGGTCCAGGTGCAGGCCGAGCGCGTCGGCCACGATCGCCTTGATCACGTCGCCGTGGGTGCAGGCGATCCAGACCGCGTCCGGCCCGTGCTCGGCGGCGATCTTCTCGTCCCACTCGCGGACCGCGGCCACGGTGCGGTGGCTCAGCGCGCGCAGCGACTCGCCGCCCGGGAAGGCGGCGGCCGAGGCGTGGTCCTGCACGGTGCGCCAGAGCGGCTCCAGGGCGAGCTCCTGGAGCGGCCGGCCGGTCCACTCGCCGTAGTGGCACTCGCCGAGCCGGTCGTCGACGGTCGGCTCACCGAGCTCGGGGCGGGCCGCCAGCAGCGGTGCGAGGGTCTGGCGGCAGCGCTCCAGCGGGCTGCTCACCGCCAGCGCGAGCGGGACCTCCGCCAGCCGGCCGACCAGGGCCTCGGCCTGCGCCCGGCCGGTCTCGTCCAGGTCCACGCCCGGCGTCCAACCGGCGAGGATCCCAGCAGAGTTCGCGGTCGACCGGCCATGGCGTACCAACAGCAGTGTGGGCATGCCCCCAGCCTACGGGGTCGATCACCGGGACCGAGCGGGCGGCCAGGGGCTCGCCTCCGCGGGACCCGGGGCGCTGCGGCTCGGGCCGCTGGGACGCGGGCCCGGCGGCCCGGCGGCCCAACTGCCCGGCTCGGGCGAGACCGGCTCGGGCCGGGCCAGCTCGGGCGGGACCGGCTCGGGCGGGACCGGCTCAGGCGGGACCGGCTCAGGCCAGGCCGGCCAGCTCCAGCGCCTCCACCCCGGTGCGCAGCGCGGTCACCCGCTCCGCCAGCGTCCAGCCCGCCGGAGAGAGGGTCAGCGTGGTGACCCCGGCCGCCGCGTAGGCCTGCATCCGGTCGGCGATCCGCTCCCGGGTGCCGAGCAGCGCAGTGGACTCGATGAAGCCCTGCGGCACCGCGGCCGCCGCGCCCTGCTTGTCGCCGGCCAGGTAGCGCTGCTGGATCTCGGCCGCCTCGCGCTCGTAGCCCAGCCGCTCGGCCTGCTGCTTGTAGAAGTTCTGCTCCTTGCTGCCCATCCCGCCGATGTAGAGCGCCGCGTGGTCGCGCTGGGTGTCGGCGGCGGCCGCCAGGTCCTCGCCCACCGCGATCGGGACGGTGGGGCAGAGGTCGAACCCGTCCAGCGTGAGCCCGGCCTTGGCGCGCCCGGCCCGCAGCCGGTCGACCGAGGCGGCGGCCTGCTCGGGCGCGAAGAAGAGGCCGAGCCAGCCGTCCGCGATCTCGCCGGCCAGCTCCACGTTCTTCGGGCCGATCGCGGCGAGGTAGAGCGGGATCCGCTCGCGGACCGGATGCACCGTCAGCTTCAGCGCCTTGCCCGGCCCGGCGGGCAGCGGCAGGGTCCAGTTGGTCCCCTGGTGCACCAGGCGCTCCCGGGACATCGCCTTGCGGATGATCTCCACGTACTCCCGGGTGCGGGCCAGCGGCTTGTCGAACCTGACGCCGTACCAGCCCTCCGAGACCTGCGGCCCGGAGACGCCGAGCCCCAGCCGGAACCGCCCGCCGGAGAGCGCGTCCAGGGTGGCGGCGGTCATCGCGGTCATCGCGGGCGTGCGGGCCGGGATCTGGAAGATCGCCGAGCCCACGTCGATCCGCTCGGTCTTCGCCGCGACGTAGGCGAGCACCGTGGCGGCGTCCGAGCCGTACGCCTCGGCGGCCCAGCAGACCGCGTAGCCGAGCCGGTCGGCCTCCTGGGCGACGGCGATGTTGTCGGCGTCCAGGCCGAGTCCCCAGTAGCCGAGGTTGATGCCGAGTCGCATAGCGTGCCACGCCTTTCGGAAGCTGCCGGGGGAAGGGAGAGCCGCTGATCGGGGGATGCCGCCCCGAGCGTAGTGCGGTGGTGCCGCCGGGGCTACCGGCCGGTAGTTGTGGCGCGGGTCACATCGCCCGGACGCCGCAGGGCCGGCCCGGCGACCTCGGCCCGCGCTCCTGCGGGTCTGCGGGGCTGGCCGCCGGCAGGCCGTTACGCTCGGCCCTGCCGACCGTCCGGGCCCGGCTCCGCCGACCGTTCGGCGGTCCGTCCGGGCGTCCCACCCGGGACTTCGCCCGGCACGCCACCCGGCACCGCCACCCCGACCCCGACCCCGGATGCCGACGCGGCGGCGGACCCGGTCCGGTGCCGCGGCCGGTGCCCCGGGCGGCAGTGCGGTCGCAACCACGCCGCCACGACGGCGGCCAGATCACGATCGAGGGGGTCTTCCTGCCATGGAGCAGCGTCATCTCGGCCGCACCGGCCTGCGGGTCTCGCGGCTGGGCCTGGGCACCATGACCTGGGGCCGGGACACCGACGAGCACGAGGCCGCCGAGCAGCTCAAGGAGTTCGTGGACGCCGGCGGCACGCTGGTCGACACCGCCGACGTGTACGCCGACGGCGGCGCCGAGTACCTGCTCTCCCGGCTGACGGACAGCCTGGTCCCGCGCTCCGACCTGGTGATCGCCACCAAGGCGGGCAGCGCCCCCGACGCCCCGCGCCGCTTCGACACCTCGCGCGGCCGGCTGCTCGCCGCGCTGGACGCCTCGCTGCGCCGGCTCGGCACCGACCACGTCGACCTCTGGCAGGTGCACGGCTTCGACCCGAGCACCCCGGTCGAGGAGACCCTGCACGCCCTGGACCTGGCCGTCAGCTCCGGCCGGGCCCGCTACGTCGGGATCTCCAACTTCAGCGGCTGGCAGCTGGCCAAGGCCGCCACCTGGCAGCAGGCCGGGCCCGGCCGGGTGCCGCTGGCCGGCGCGCAGCTGGAGTACTCGCTGCTGCAGCGCGGCATCGAGCGGGAGGTGCTGCCGGCCGCGCTGGACGCCGGGGTGGGCCTACTGGCCTCCTCCCCGCTCGGGCGCGGGGTGCTCACCGGCAAGTACCGGCACGGGGTGCCGCAGGACTCCCGGGGCGCCTCGCCCTACCTGGCCGGGTTCGTCCAGCCCTACCTCGGCGAGCGCTCGCGCCGGATCGTGGACGCGGTGGCCACCGCCGCCGACGGCCTGGCGAGCAGCCCGCTGGCGGTGGCGCTCTCCTGGGTGCGCGACCGGCCCGGGGTGGCGTCCGCGATCGTCGGGGCGCGGACGGCGGGGCAGCTGCAGGCGGCGCTGTCGGTGGAGGCGCTTACGCTTCCGGATGAGATCCGCGGTGCGCTCGACGACATCTCGGCGCCGGTGCGTCGCTACCCTGATCAGGACTGGAACGAACTGTGAGTCAGACGCACGACCCGGCCTCGGGTCCGCAGGAGGCGGCGCTGCCGGAGCCGCGCACGGAGTCGCCCGGGGCGCAGGACGCGGAAGCGCAGGATGCGGTGGCCGGCGGCGCCGGGGCCCCTGGTGACGAGGCTGCCGGCGGCGGGGCTGTCGGCGCGGCCGGTGGCGGCGCGCCGCACGGCGGGGACGGTGGCGGGAACGCGGGCGCGGGCGCGGGCCGGGGTGACCGGGCCGCCG
>NZ_JBNQTI010000065.1:0-41374 GCF_050325825.1 Kitasatospora sp. LaBMicrA B282 | reverse complement strand
ACGCTCTTCCGATCTCCCCCGCCGGGCCGGCCGCCGCCACTGCCCTCGCCCCCGCCGCGCTGGCGGCCGGCTACGCGGCCACCGCCGCCCGGCCGCTGCTGCACGCCGCGCTCAACCCCTCGCCGCAGCTCACCCAGCGCGCGGTGGGCGGCGGCATCCGGGCGATGATCCCGCTGCAGGCCGCCCTCGCCGCCCGGGCGGGTGCGCCGGTCACCGCGGCCGCGCTCACCGCTCTGGCGCCGCTGGCCCGCGCGCTGGCCCGGAAGGTCAGTCCGACATGAGCCTGCACCTGGGCTACGGCAGCAACGGGCTGACCGACCTGCGGCTGACCGACGCGCTCCACCTGCTGGCCGACCTCGGCTACGACGGCATCGGTCTGACGCTCGATCACATGCACCTCGACCCGCTGGCCGAGGACCTGAAGGCGCGCACCCGCCGGCTGGCCGGGCAGCTGGACCGACTCGGCCTGCAGGTCACCGTCGAGACCGGCGCCCGCTACGTGCTGGACCCGCGGCGCAAGCACGGCCCCTCGCTGCTGGACGCCGACCCCGAGGCCCGGGCCGCCCGCGCCCGGCTGCTGGTCACCGCGGTCGAGGTGGCGGCCGAGCTCGGCGCCCACGCGGTGCACTGCTTCAGCGGCGTCCGCCCGCCGGACACCGCGCCCGAGACCGCCTGGCAGCGGCTCGGCGAGGCGCTGCAGCCGGTGCTGAAGGCGGCCGAGCGGGCCGAGGTGCCGCTGGCGATCGAGCCCGAGCCCGGCCACCTGCTCGACGACCTGGCCGGCTTCCACCGGCTGCGCTCCCTGCTCGACGACCCGACCCGGCTCGGCCTCACCCTCGACATCGGCCACTGCCAGTGCCTGGAGGAGGCCTCGCCCGCCGACTGCGTGCGGGCCGCCGCGCCCTGGCTGCGGCACGTCCAGATCGAGGACATGCGCCGCGGCGTCCACGAACACCTGCCGTTCGGCGACGGCGAGATCGACTTCCCGCCGGTGCTGGCCGCACTCGGCGCCAGCGGCTACCAGGGCCTGACCGTCGTCGAACTGCCCCGCCACTCGCACGCCGGCCCCGAGCTGGCGGCGCGATCCCTGGAGTTCCTGCGAAACGGAGGCATCCGGTGACGACCCCCACGATTTCCCCGGCCGACCTGCGCGGCTCGCTCGAGGCGATGCTGACCCCGGTGGCCCGGGTCTGGCTCCAGACCGCCCTGGCCCAGGCCGAGCAGGCAGCGGCCGGGCACCCCGGCGGCGTGCCGGGCCGGTTCGCGGCCTGGGAGCTGCGCTTCGCCGAGGCCGGCCGGCGGGTCGGCGAGGACCTGGCCGACACCGTGCGCGCGCTGCTGCTGCACACCGCCGGCGCGGACGCCGCCACCGTGGTGCGGCTCTACCAGCAGGGCGCGGCCGGTGAGCGCCGGGCCGTGCTGCTGGCCCTGCCGCAGCTCGGGCTCGACCCGGCCGTCGGCCTGCCGCTGGTCCACGACGCGCTGCGCACCAACGACACCCGCCTGGTGGCCGCCGCGCTCGGCCGGTACGCCGCCGACTACCTGGACCCGCACGCCTGGCGGCACGCCGTGCTCAAGTGCCTGTTCACCGGCGTGCCGGTGAGCGCGGTCGCCGGGCTGGCCGAGCGCTCCCGCGGCGACGGCGAACTGGCCCGGATGCTCGCCGACTACGCGGCCGAGCGGACCGCGGCCGGCCGGCCGGTGCCCGACGACGTCCACCGCGTACTGGCCCTCACCCAGCCGTAGTCACCCCGCACCATCCGTGGCGGCCCGCAGCCGCCCCCGTACCCGCACCTCACGCACCACCCGGCGGCCCGCAGCCGCCCGCTCCACCGTCCACACCCACCCCGCAGTCACCCTGACGCCGCAGCAGGAGAGCTCGCATGCGCATCTTCGACCCGCACATCCACATGACCTCCCGCACCACCGACGACTACCAGGCCATGCACGCCGCCGGCGTGCGCGCCGTGGTCGAACCGGCCTTCTGGCTGGGCCAGCCGCGCACCTCGCCGGCCAGCTTCTACGACTACTTCGACGCGCTGCTCGGCTGGGAGCCGTTCCGCGCCGCGCAGTTCGGCATCGTCCACCACTGCACGTTGGCCCTCAACCCGAAGGAGGCCAACGACCCGCGCTGCATCGAGGTGCTGGAGGAGTTGCCGCGCTACCTGGTGAAGGACTCGGTGGTGGCGGTCGGCGAGATCGGCTACGACTCCATGACCCCCGCCGAGGACGTCGCCCTGACCACCCAGCTGCAGCTCGCCGCCGACCACGGCCTGCCCGCCCTGGTGCACACCCCGCACCGGGACAAGCTGACCGGCCTGCACCGCACCGTCGACGTGATCCGCGAATCGGCGCTGCCCACCGAGCGGGTGCTGCTCGACCACCTCAACGAGACCACGGTCAAGGCGGCCAAGGACGCCGGCTGCTGGCTCGGCTTCTCGGTCTACCCGGACACCAAGATGGACGAGGAGCGGATGGTCGCCATCCTGAAGGAGTACGGGCCGGAGAAGGTGCTGGTCAACTCGGCCGCGGACTGGGGCAGGAGCGACCCGCTGAAGACCCGCAAGACCGGCGAGGCGATGCTGCGCGCCGGCTTCACCGACGACGAGGTCGACCGGGTGCTGTGGCGCAACCCGGTGGCCTTCTACGGGCTCAGCGGTCGCCTGGACCTGGAGCGGGTGCAGCCGACCGGCTCGCTGCACGAGGGCAACTCGATCCTGCGCGGCGGCGAGTAACGATGCGCTTCAGCCACCCGGACGGTTCCACCGTCCACCTCGCCTACTGCACCAACGTGCACCCGGCGGAGAGCGCCGAAGGCGTGCTGGCCCAGCTGCGCGACCACTGCGAGCCGGTGCGCCGGCGGCTGGGGGTCGAGCGGCTGGGCGTGGGCCTGTGGCTGGCCGCGGACGCGGTGCGCGAGCTGACCGGCACGCCGGGGGCGGTGGCCGGGCTGCGCCGCGAGCTGGAGCGGCGCGGCCTGGAGGTGGTCACCCTCAACGGCTTCCCCTACCGGGGCTTCGGCGCCGAGGTGGTCAAGTACCGGGTCTACCAGCCCGACTGGACGCAGCCGCAGCGCGCGGCCCACACCCTCGAACTGGCCCGGCTGCTGGCCGAGCTGCTGCCGCAGGACGTCACCGAGGGCACCATCTCCACCCTGCCGCTGGCCTGGCGCACCCCCTTCGACGACACCGCAGCCGCCCTCGCCCGGGGCGCGCTGCGCACCCTGGCCGGGCAGCTGGACGACCTGGCCGAGCGCACCGGACGCTCGATCCGGATCGGCCTGGAGCCGGAGCCCGGCTGCGTCATCGAGACCACCGCCGACGCGATCGACCCGCTGACCCGGATCGGCTCGCCGCGGATCGGGATCTGCGTCGACACCTGCCACCTGGCCACCTCCTTCGAGGACCCGGTCGCCGCACTGGACCGGCTGGCCACCGCCGGGGTGCCGATCGCCAAGGCGCAGCTGTCCGCCGCCCTGCACGTCGAGGGGCCCGACCGGCCCGAGGTGCGCCGGGCGCTGGCCGAGTTCGCCGAGCCGCGCTTCCTGCACCAGACCCGCACCCGCACCGCCGCCGGCCTGCACGGCACCGACGACCTCGGCCAGGCCCTGACCGGCCGGCTGCCCACCGGCGCGCCCTGGCGGGTGCACGTCCACGTGCCGCTGCACGCCGCCCCCGAAGCACCGCTGGCCGGCACGCTGCCGGTGCTGCGCGCCACGCTGGCCGGCCTGGTCGGCGGCCCGACGGCGCGCACCCGGCACCTGGAGGTGGAGACCTACACCTGGCAGACCCTGCCGCCCGGGCTGCGCCCGCGCACCGACGCGCAGCTGGCCGACGGCATCGCCGCCGAGCTGGCGCTCGCCCGCGACCTGCTGCTCGACCTCGGCCTGAAGGAGCAGCCGTGACCGACCGCACCCCCACCCCGCTGCTGGTGCTGGACGTGGTGGGCCTGACCCCCGCGCTGCTGGCGCACATGCCCCGCCTGGGCGCCTTCGCCCGCGCCGGCTCGGCCGCGCCGCTGGGCACCGTGCTGCCCGCGGTGACCTGCTCCGCCCAGGCCACCTTCCTCACCGGCGCCACCCCGGCCGAGCACGGCGTGGTCGGCAACGGCTGGTACTTCCGCGAACTCGGCGAGGTGCTGCTGTGGCGCCAGCACAACGCGCTGGTGCAGGGCGACAAGCTGTGGGACGCGGCCCGGCGCGCCCACCCCGGCTACACGGTGGCCAACATCTGCTGGTGGTACGCGATGGGCGCCGACACCGACCTCACCGTCACCCCGCGCCCGGTCTACCGCGCGGACGGGCGCAAGGAGCCGGACTGCTACACCCGCCCGCCCGCGCTGCACGACGAACTGGTGGAGCTGCTCGGCCCCTTCCCGCTCTTCCAGTACTGGGGTCCGGGCGCGGGGCTGGCCTCCAGCCGCTGGATCGCCGAGGCCACCGCGCACGTGCTGCGCGCCCACGGCCCCGACCTGACGCTCTGCTACCTGCCGCACCTCGACTACGACCTGCAGCGCTTCGGCCCCGAGGACCCGCGCGCGCACCGCGCCGCCGCCGAGCTCGACCAGGTGATCGCGCCGCTGCTGGCGGAGGCCGAGCGGCTGGGGCGCACCGTGGTGGTGCTCTCCGAGTACGGCATCACCAAGGCCACCCGCCCGGTGGACATCAACCGGGCGCTGCGCCGGGCCGGGCTGCTGGAGGTGCACACCCAGGCCGGCATGGAGTACCTGGACCCCACCGCCTCGCGCGCCTTCGCCGTGGCCGACCACCAGATCGCCCACGTCTACGTGCGCCGCGCCGAGGACCTGGCGGCCACCCGGGCCGCGCTGGCCGACCTGCCCGGGCTGGACCTGCTGCTGGACGAGGCGGGCAAGAAGGAGCACGGCCTGGACCACCCGCGCTCGGGCGAGCTGGTCGCGGTCGCCGCCCCGGACGCCTGGTTCACCTACTACTACTGGCTCGACGACGCGCTGGCCCCCGACTTCGCGCAGCTGGTGGAGATCCACCGCAAGCCCGGCTACGACCCCGCCGAGCTCTTCCTGGACCCCGCCGACCCGTACGTGCGGGTGAAGGCGGCCACGGCGGTGGCCCGCAAGAAGCTCGGCCTGCGCTACCGGATGGCCGTCGTGCCGCTGGACCCCGCGCCGGTGCGCGGCAGCCACGGGCGGTTGCCCGAGCGCGACGAGGACGGGCCGGTGATCCTCTGCTCGACGCCCGGGGCGCTGCCCGAGCGGGTGGCGGCCACCGAGGTGAAGGCGCTGCTGCTCCGGCTGGCGGCGGCGGGCGAGCTGCCCGAGGACGACAACTCATGAACGGCACAACAGAACTGAGGAGCAGTCAGATGGGCGAGGCGAACCTGCGGGTGGCGCTGGTCGGTGCGGGCATCGGCGGGCTGGGCGCGGCGCTGGTGCTGCGCCGCGCCGGGCTGCAGGTCGAGGTGTACGAGCAGGCGGCGGAGCTCTCCGAGGTCGGCGCCGGCATCCACCTGGCGCCCAACGGCAGCCGGGTGCTGCACCGGCTGGGCCTGGAGCCGCGGCTGCGCGAGGTGGCGGCGCAGCCGCAGGCGCTGCAGGTGCGGCTGTGGGACCGCGGGGTCACGGTGGCCCGGCAGCCGATGGGCGCGGCCTGGGCGGCGGAGTTCGGCGCGCCGCACTACACGCTGCACCGCGCCGACCTGCACCGGATCCTGGCCGAGCAGGTGCCCGCCGAGAGCGTGCACCTGAACCACCGGTGCACCGGCTTCGCCGAGGACGAGCAGGGCGTGCGGATCGACTTCGCCGACGGCAGCAGCGCCCACGCCGACGTGCTGGTGGGCGCCGACGGCGTGCACTCGGTCATCCGGCAGGCCCTCGCCGGCAGCGAGCAGCCGCAGTTCGCCGGCACCGCGGCGCTGCGCGGCGTGGTGCCGGCCGAGCTGGTGCCCGAGCTGGCGGTCGAGGACATGTACGTGTGGACCGGGCCGAGCGCGCGGCTGCTGGTCTGCCCGGTGCAGGGTGGGCGGGGGCTGGCCTTCGTCGCGGTGGTGCCGGACTCCGGCGACCTGCGCGACTCCTGGAGCCGGCAGGGCGACCCGGCCGCGCTGGCGGCCGCCTTCGCCGACTGGGAGCCGACCGTGCGCACGCTGCTGGGCGCCGCCACCGAGGCCGGCCACTGGTCGTTGTACGACCGCGAGCCGCTGGCGCGGTGGAGCACCGGGCGCAGCACGCTGCTCGGCGACGCGGCGCACCCGATGCTGCCGCACTACGGGCAGGGCGCCAGCCAGGCGCTGGAGGACGCGGTGGCGCTGGCCGCCTGCCTGGGCGAGCGGACGGCCGGGCCCGCGGGGATCGCGGCCGCGCTGCGCCGCTACCAGGAGCTGCGGCTGGAGCACACCACCCGGGTGCGCGGCGAGGCGCTGACCGGGGGCTCCCAGCGGCTGGGCGGGCGCAAGGAGGGGGAGATGTCCGCGATGGTGGAGGACATCGCCTGGGTGCAGCGCTACGACGTCGAGCAGGCGCTGGCGCCGGCCGCGGCGCGGTAGCGAAGCCCTGGGGTGGGGGGGGGGGGGGGGGGGGGGGGGGGGGGGGGGGGGGGGGGGGGGGGGGGGGGGGGGGGGGGGGGGGGGGGGGGGGGGGGGGGGGGGGGGGGGGGGGGGGGGACGTCCCACCGCCGGCGCGCCACCACCCCAGGTGGTCTCGTCAGCTCCAGGTGGTGCCGGCCGGCTCCTGGATGGTGGCGTTGATCCGGTTGAAGAAGTTGGTGGTGGCGACCATCAGGACGATCGCGGCCAGCTGCTTCTCGTCGAAGAAGCTCGCGGCCTCGTCCCACACCTCGTCCGGCACCGCCTGGCCGGAGCGGTCGGCCAGCCGGGTGGCCGCCTCGGTCAGCGCGAGGGCGGCACGCTCCTCGTCGGTGTAGAACGGCGCCTCGCGCCAGGCGGCGAGCTGGTGCAGCCGCTCGTCGGTCTCGCCGACCTTCTTGGCGCTGGCCACGCCGGAGTGGACGCAGGCGCTGCAGCCGTTGATCTGGCTGGCCCGCAGGTGCACCAGCTCCATGGTCAGCTCGGGCACACCTCCCTGGTACATGGCCTTGTAGATGTTCTGGATCCCCTTCATGGCGTCGGGCAGCACCATCGCGGGGTTGGTCATGCGAGCGTTCACGGTTCTCTCCTCCACATCGCAGGGATCGCGGTGCGTCTTGCGTCCCGAGCGTTCAACGTCCGACGCCGCACTGACGAAATGGGGCGCCGGGATGTGACGGCGTGGCCGCTGTGACCGGTGTGGCGTGCACCACGCTTTCCCGAGGTCGGCGGCCGCGGGGTGTCCGAGTGGCTCCAGCGGGCCGCAAGTGATGGTCCGGAACTGGTCGAGAGGAACCCGTGAAGCTCGGAGGCGTCAGTTCGAGCTGTCATCGACAAGACGTCATAAGGGGTTCGATGCCCGTGGAAACAAACGCTTCGTCGGCTGAGCCGTCCGGGCGGGCCCTGCGGATTGCCACACGCAGCCGCGCCGACAACTGGAAGAAGCCGCCCCGCCGAATCGAGAAGTCCGAGTGCATCACCTGCGACACCTGCCTGCGTAGCTGCCCGGCGGAGTTCGGGGCGATCTTCGACCGTGGCCTCGACGTGGTGATCATCCCGGAGCTGTGCTCCGGCTGCCCGTCCTGCGTCCTGGAGTGCCCGGTCGACTGCATCTACGTCGACGAGGACTGGACGCCCACCGACGAATCGATGTGGAACCACATCGAACTCACCGCGGAAGGTGCCGCATGACCGCGCCCGCCGAGCACGGCACCTCGCGCCGCGAGAGCAACGCCCGCAAGCGCCAGAGTCGCCGTCCCAGTCGCCTGGGCACGCCGGCCGGCGTGACCCCGAAGCCGGACCGGGTGACCGAGGAGGACGCCGGCTTCCCGGGCCTGCTGGCCCGGGTCTGGCGCACCGCCGGTCAGGCCCCGGACCTGGGCACCGCCCTGGAGGTGCTGCTCACCCTGGACGGCCACGTGCCGGCCGAGGTGCAGCTGGGCGGCCTGCGCACCGCGGACTCCGCCGCGCTGGCCGTGGTGGCCGGGCTCACCTGGCAGGACGACACCGTCGCCAGAGCGGAGGCCGCGCCCGTCGACCCCGAGGCGCGCACCGCCTTCCTGGGCGAGGTCGGGCTGACCGCCGGCGGCCGGGTGGTCGTCCGGGTGCCCTCGCAGGCCCCGCTCGCCACCCAGCACAAGCTGGTCGCCGGCGTGCTGCGGATGCCGTGGACCGAGCAGCACCTGCAGGCCTACCACCGCGAGGTGGCCCGGGCCCGCGAGCGGTTCGCCGAGTCCGCCGCCGACAGCCGCGCCTGGCTGGCGGCCCAGGGTGCCGAGGGCCGCGACGCGCTGCTGGCCCAGCTGACCGAGGCCGCCCAGCGCACCGCCCCGTTCATCCTGTACATGGACGACAAGCAGTACACGAACTTCCGTGACACCAACACGGTCACCGGCAAGACCCTGTGGCCGGGCCACCCGGACTGCGCGCTGAGCAGCCTGGTCGGCCTGCCGCTGGAGCTCTGGTCGGACCACGACGTGCTCATGGTGGTCGGCATCAGCCTGCTGATCCGCTCGGCCGGCTTCGGCCGGATCGAGGAGGCCAACGGCTCCCAGCTGACCCTGGACAACGTGGCCCGGCTGCTGGAGCGCACCCGCCGCAACTACAACGAGGCGCTCGGCGCGGAGCGGATCCCGGCCCTGGCCGAGGCGTCGGTCGCCGAGTTGATGGCGCTGGCCGCCGCGCTCTCGGCGAACCGGCCCGAGGTGATGCGCACGGTCCAGCTCTACCGCGAGATCCACGGCGCCCTGATCCACAAGGTGGAGAAGGTCGCCGCCCCGTACGGCGAGGTCGCCACCGCCCTCGACCGGGCCGCCACCGACCGGCTGACGGCCGCGCTGCCGCTGGTCGGCGACTCGCTGGCCGAGCTGCGGCTCGCCCCGGACGCCGACGCGTCCTGGCTGGCCCGCCCGCACGGCGGGTTCGACACCGGCCTGGAGGCCGTGGTGTACGAGGCGGTCGCCGCCTCGACCGCGGTGCTGAAGGCCGACTTCTCGATGAGCCGCGGCCTGCGCTCGCTGCCCGAGCTGATCGCGGCGCTGCGCGGCGAGCAGTGGGACGAGATCACCACCTGGCCGATCACCCGGTTCTTCTGCTGCGTGGTCCCCGCCCAGGAGGCCAAGCGGCACTTCGGCGACTCGGTCGCCGCGCTGGCCGACACGGCGTGGGCGATGTCCTCGCGGATGCAGTACAACTCCTGGCACTTCATCGCCGGGAACCTGCCGCGCACCGCCGCGGTGCTGGACCGCGACCACTTCGTGCCGCCGACCATCCCCGACATCGCCCACTTCTCCGACCAGCACCACCACGGGCACGTCAACAACCTGGTCCGGTTCACCATCCGCAGCCCGCACGCCGTGCAGTTGGTCGGCCGCTCGTTCAACGGCTTCATGGACCTGCGGGTGCTGCGCTGCGCCGGCACCCCGTTCACCGAGCAGGAGATGCTCGTCGGCCACCAGATCTCGGCCTTCATCGCCCGGCTGACCGGCCAGGCGGCCGTGCTGGCCGAGCAGGGCGAGCAGTTCGAGGTCACCTCGTTCGACTCCGGCTGGCACTGGCAGGCCATCACCGGCACCCCGGTGTCGGCGGCCCAGGCCACCCGGGCGACCGACCACTGAGCCACCCCCGACACCGGTCCGTCCCGGGCGCGCGGATCACGCCCGGGGCGGACCGGCGGGTGCGGACACCTCGGCGGTCGGGACCGGCGCTCCCGCCGGGCAGGGCAGCCACCGTCCCGCCCGGCACCCACCCCCTCGCCGAAAGGACCCCCATGTTTTCCAGGTCGTGGTCGACCCCCGCCGCGGAGGGCAGCGTCGGGACCGAGTCGTTCGTCGCCGACCACCGGCTGTGGGGCCAGGACCGGCTCGCGGCCGCCGAGCGGATCGAGGCCGCCCTGGACGGGGTGGACTTCGTGCGCCTCGCCTTCGGCGACCCGCACGGCCTGGTCCGTTCCAAGACGCTGACCGCACGCACCTTCCGCGGCGTGCTGCGCAACGGCATGAACTTCAGCCCCGGCCCGTTCCTGAAGGACACCGCCTGCACCACCGCGGTGGACTACCGCGGCGAGCACGGCATCGGCGTCGACGAGATCGCGGGCCTGGGCAACTTCGTGGTGGTCCCCGACCCGCTGACCTTCCAGCAGCTGCCCGGCGAGGGCCCGCGCACCGCCTGGGTGATCGGCGACGAGTACCTGCGCGACGGCACCCCGCACCCGCTCTCCTCGCGCGGCGTGCTGCACCGGGTTCTGGCCGACTACGCCGAGCGCGGCCTGAGCCCGGTGCTGGGCCTGGAGGTCGAGTGGTACCTCAGCCGCCGGCTCGACGACGACCCGGGCAACCAGGGCAACGGCTTCGGCCGGCAGGGACCGGCGCCGCGGGTGGCGGCGATGAACGCCGGCTACCAGTTCAACCTGGACTGCGCCTACGACACGGTGGCCCACCTGACCGACCCGCTGGGCCTGGCGCTGCTCGAGCTCGGCCTGCCGCTGCGCTCGATGGAGCACGAGATGGGCCCCGGGCAGGTGGAGACCACCTTCGACCCGATGTCCGCACTGGACACCGCAGACGCGATGCTGCTCTTCCGCGCCTTCACCAAGCAGTGGTGCGCCCGCCGCGGCCACCACGCCTCGTTCATGTCGCAGCCGCTGATCGAGGGCGCCGACCCCAGCGGCTGGCACCTGAACCAGTCCCTGGTGGAGAGCGCCACCGGGCGCAACGTGTTCAGCGCCGAGGGCCTGTCGGCGGGTCTGTCGCCCAACAGCAAGGCCTACGCCGACGGCCTGCAGTCCTGGCTGCGCGACCTGTTCCTGCTCTCGGTGCCCACCGTCAACGGCTACCAGCGCCTGGGCACCCAGCACGCGCTGTCGCCCACCCGGGTGGGGCTGAGCCTGGAGGACCGCACCGCGATGCTGCGGGTGGTGGGCAGCGGGGCCGGGGCGCGGATCGAGAACCGGATCGGCGAGCCGAGCGCCAACCCCTACCTGAACATCGCCGCCCAGCTCTTCGCCGGCCTGCAGGGTCTGCAGGGCCTGGAGCGGGCCACGGCCGCCGGCGCACCGGCAGCGGAGTCGGCCACCGGCGAGGAGACCGTGCCGCAGTCGCTGCGCGAGGCCCTGGAGGCCTTCCGCGCCGGGCGCGCCGCCCAGCTGCTCGGCGCACCGCTGGCCGCCTGCCTGGCCAAGCTCAAGGAGAGCGAGGTGCGCCGCTACGAGGCCTGGGCGCTGCACACCGCTCCGGCGCCCGGGCAGGTCACCGAGTGGGAGCAGCGCGAGTACTTCGCGAACTTCTGACCGGACTTCAGCCAAGTCCCAGGCCACCGCACAGAGTTAGGGCTCCTGATGATTCCTCGCTTCACCCTCCCCGAGATGGCGGACCTGTTCTCCGACGAGACCCGGTACGCCACCTACGTCCGCGTCGAGATCCTCGCCACCGAGGCGCAGGTGCGGCTCGGCCGGGTGCCCGCGGCGGTCCTCGACGACATGCGCCAGGCCAAGGTGCCCTCCCCCGCCCGGGTGCTGGAGATCCAGCAGGAGCGCGACCACGAGGTGCTCTCCTTCCTGACCGCCTACTGCGAGTCCATGCCGGAGTCCTCGGCCCGCTGGGTGCACCTGGGCATGACCAGCTACGACCTGGTGGACACCGCGCTCGGCCACACCCTGGCGCAGGCCACCGACCTGCTGAGCGGCGCCGTGCGCTCGCTGCGCAACGTGCTGATCGACCGGGCCTTCGAGCACTGGGACACCGTGATCGTCGGCCGCACCCACGGGGTGCACGCCGAGCCCACCACCTTCGGCCACAAGCTGGGCGGCTTCGCCTTCGCCATCGAGCGCTCGCTGCGCCGGCTGGCCGCGGCCCGCGAGGCGGTCGCGGTGGGCACCATCTCCGGCTCGGTGGGCACCTACGCGCTGATCGACCCGGCCGTCGAGGAGTACGTCTGCGAGCAGCTGGGCCTGGGCGTGGAGCCCTCGCCGACCCAGGTGGTCGCCCGCGACCGGCACGCCCAGCTGCTGCAGGCGGTGGCCGCGCTCGGCGCCTGCGTCGAGCAGATCGGGCTGGAGCTGCGGCTGCTGCAGCGCACCGAGGTGCGCGAGGTGGAGGAGCAGCGCACCGCCGCCTACCAGGGCTCCAGCGCCATGCCGCACAAGGCCAACCCGACCGGCAGCGAGCTGCTGTGCGGGCTGGCCCGGCTGCTGCGCGGCTACGCCAACACCGGGCTGGAGAACGTGGCGCTGTGGCACGAGCGCGACCTGGCCCACCAGGCGGTGGAGAAGGTGGTGCTGCCCGACGCGCTGACGGTGGCGCACTTCCAGGCGGTCAAGGCGGCCAAGCTGGTGGAGGGCCTGACGGTCTACCCGGAGCGGATGCGCGAGGGCATCTCCTACACCCGCGGGCTGGTCTACAGCTCCACGGTGCTGGTCGACCTGCTGGAGAGCGGCATGGAGCGCGACCAGGCCTACCGCGCGGTGCAGGCGGCGGCCCGCAGCACCGTCGAGCACGGCGAGGACTTCGGCGCGGCGCTGCGCGCGCAGGGGGTCGAGGCGGCCCGCTGCACCCCCGAGGACTTCCTGGCCAACCACCACGTCATCCACGAGCGGCTGGAGCAGCTGCGTGACCTGGCGAACTGAGCGGGCGGCCACCGCCTGGCCACCCGACGTCCCATCCACCGCGCCGGCCGGCGCGCCCACCAACGGAGAGTGACATGAGCTGGTCCGAGAAGATCGCCGCCACCCTGGAGAACGAGTACGTCCGGCTGACCCCGATCGCCGAGGCGGACCGCGAGGGCGTGCGCGCCGTGGCGCTGGACCCGGAGATCTGGCGGTACTTCACGGTCGTGGTCGGCGACGACGCCGACTTCGAGGCCTTCTTCGACTCCAACCTGGCCGAGCACGCGGCCGGCCGCCGCGCCGTCTTCGTGATCACCGACAAGGCGAGCGGCCGGATCGCCGGCAGCATGAGCCTGCTCAGCCTGGCCGAGAAGGACCGCCGGCTGGAGATCGGCGCCTCCTGGCTGGGCCACGACTTCCGCGGCAAGGGCATCAACCACTGGGCCAAGCAGCTGCTGCTGACCCACGCCTTCGAGACGCTGGCGGCCGAGCGGGTCGAGTTCAAGACCGACGTGCTCAACCAGCAGGCGCGCAAGGGGCTGCGCAACATCGGCGCCACCGAGGAGGGCACCCTGCGCAGCTTCAACTACATGCCGGGCGGCCGCCGCCGCGACGCCGTCTTCTACAGCGTGCTGCGCGCCGAGTGGCAGGCGGTGAGCGCGGCCCTGGCGGCCGGACCCAAGAAGGCGGCCGTCTCGGCATGATAGTCGCTCACATCCAGGCCGCCGGTACTCCGCGTGAGCTGGGCCGCGCCCACGGGGCGGCCCTCGCCGTCCGGCTGCGCGCCTTCCTGGACGACGGGCTGGCCCGGCTGAACCACCTGACCGACGACCCGCTCACCCTCGACGAGCTGCGCTCCTCGATCGCCGAGTACCGCAGCGAGATCACCGCCGTGGTGCCCGACCTGGCCGAGGAGGTGGCGGGGCTCGCCGAGGG
Source organism: Kitasatospora sp. LaBMicrA B282 (assembly GCF_050325825.1). NCBI lineage: Bacteria > Bacillati > Actinomycetota > Actinomycetes > Kitasatosporales > Streptomycetaceae > Kitasatospora > Kitasatospora sp. LaBMicrA B282. Next base: position 27,781 of record NZ_JBNQTI010000065.1, on the reverse strand, counting down.
CGCCGGCATCACCGAGGAGGAGGCCTGGCTGCTCCAGCTGCGCCGGGAGATGATGGGCCGTCGCCTGGTCCCGACCGGCGGCGACTGCACCTCCTACGCCCGCACCGGGCCGGGCACCCGGCCGGTGCTGGCCCAGACCGTGGACCTGGCCGCCGACCTGGACTCCCACATCGCGGTGCTGCAGCTGGCCAGGACCGGTTCGCCGCGGCGGGTGGCGGTGCTCAGCTTCCACGGCCTGCTCGGCTTCCTGGGCATGAACAGCGACGGGCTGGCGATCGGGGTCAACCTGGTCACCGACGGCCTGTGGCGCCCGGGGGTCACCCCGTACCTGGCGATCCGCCACCTGCTGGACCGGGCCGGCAGCGTGACCGAGGCGCTGGAGCTGCTGGCCGGGCTGACCCTGTCCAGCTCCCGCAACATGCTGCTGTGCGACCCGGAGCGGACCGTCTTCGCCGAGCTGTGCCGCAACGAGCTGCGGGTGACCGAGCCGGCCGGGGGCAGCGCCGCCCACACCAACCACTACCTGCACCGGGACTTCGTGCCCTTCGACCGGCAGTCGCTGTTCGACCGGGTCTCCTCGGACGACCGGCTGTGGGCCATCACCGAGGGCATGGCCGAGATCGACCCGCAGGCCCGGGCCGAGGAGTACTTCGACGTGCTGTCGCGCCCGCCGGTGTGCATCTCGGACCGCGGCGAGTACCGGGTGGAGCGGACCGTGGCCGCGGCCGTGCTGCGGCCCGCGGAACGGAAGCTGCACCTGCGGCCGGGCAACCCCAACCACTCGGGGACCCGGGTGTACACGGTGTAGTGGTGGGTGCTCGACCGCCGGCCGGTGTCGTGACGGGTGCTCGAACGCCGGCCGGTGTTGTGACGGGTGCTCGACCGCCGGCCTTCGAACGCTGGAGCGGCCTTCGACACGCTGTATCAGGACTCCACCGCGGATCGGTAGCGTCGGCGCGGGAGGCGGCCCGGACCGGACCGGCGCCGCGTCCGGGCCGCGCCCCGCTAGCCACCGGCGCGCCCACGGGCCGTGCAGGACCCCCGGGGGAGGCATGAGTCAGGTGCAGGTGCAGGAACTGCTCGAACCCCACCCGTCAGTCCCCGCCCCGCTGCGTCCGCTGCGGGAGGCCCCGCCGCGCGAGAGCCTGTTCGCGCCCGTCGGACGCCCGGCGCCGACGGTGCCCGGGCGGCGCATCCTGGTGGTGGACGGGGAGGCCGGGGACGGCCTGGTCACCCAGCTGCGCCGGCACGGCCACGACTCGGTCGGCGTCCGGCGGGGCAGCGCGGCGCTGCAGGCGTACGAGACCGCCGACCTGGTGCTGCTCGACCTCGAACTGCCTGACCTGGACGGCCTGGAGGTGTGCCGGCTGATCCGCTCGGTCAGCCGGGTACCGCTGATCATCGTCACCGGCCGCCAGTCCGAGATCGACTGCGTGCTGGGCCTGCAGGCGGGCGCCGACGACTACGTCACCAAGCCCTACGGGATCCGGGAGCTGATGGCCCGGATCGAGGCGGTGCTGCGCCGCGCCCAGTGGACGCCGCCGGCGGTGCCCGCCCGGGAGATCCGGCGCGGGCGGCTGCGGATCGACGCCAACTCCCGCGAGGTGACGGTGGACGGCGTGTCGGTGCCGCTCACCCGCAAGGAGTTCGACCTGCTCTGCCTGCTCGCCCAGCACCCGGACACCGTGATCCCGCGCAAGCAGCTGCTCCAGCAGGTCTGGGGCGACTCCTGGTCGCGGCGCACGGTCGACACCCACGTCAGCAGCGTGCGGGGCAAGTTGGGCGACAGCGGGTGGATCGTGACCGTGCGGGGCGTGGGCTTCAAGCTCGGCAGCTGCTGAGCCGCCCGCCCGCGCCCGCGCCCCCCGGTGGGGCCGTGGGGCGCTCGGGCCTGCCCGCGGGTCGGGCTCGGTTCCTCCAGCGGAGGCCGAGCAGTGGTTGAGCGCCGGGCACGACGGTGGCGGAACCAGCATGACTCTCGGGGAGCCTTCCCCTTCTCCTGAGCGGAGTGGCTTGTGGGCAGCGGACGAATCGAAGTGTGCCTGGTCGGGGCCGGACCGCGCGGGCTCTCCGTGCTGGAACGGATCTGCGCCCAGGAACGCAAGGCGCCTCGCTGGGAGCAGCTCACCGTGCACGTGGTGGAGCCGGACCCGCCGGGCTCGGGCCGGGTCTGGCGGCCCACGCAGTCCCGGCACCTGCTGATGAACACCGTCGCCTCCCAGGTGACGGTGTACACCGACGCCAGCGTCAGCATCGCCGGTCCGCTGGAGGAGGGCCCGAGCCTGTACCAGTGGGCCAAGGCGCTCGGCCCGAGCGCGCTGAGCCCCGGCGCCGGGTCCGCCTACGACGACGAGACCCTCGCCGAGGCCCGCGACCTGGGCCCCGACACCTACCCCACCCGCGCCCTCTACGGCGAGTACCTCACCTGGGTGTTCCGACAGGTGACCGCCAACGCGGCCGCGCACACCACCGTGCGGGTGCACCCGGTGCGGGCCGTGGCGGTGCAGGACGAGGAGGGCCCCGGCGGGGCGCAGCGGGTGCTGCTGGAGGACGGCGGCGAGCTGGGCGGGCTCAGTGCCGTGGTGCTGGCGCAGGGTCACGTGCAGGTGCGGCTCACCGACACCGAGCGCGAGCTGACCGCCTTCGCCGCCCGGCACGGCCTGACCTACCTGCCGCCCGCCAACCCGGCCGACGTGGACCTGACGGGCGTGGCGCCCGGCGAGACGGTGCTGCTGCGCGGGCTGGGCCTGAACTTCTTCGACTACATGTCGCTCTTCACGCACGCGCGCGGCGGGGTCTTCGAGCGGGTCGACGGCCGGCTGGTCTACCGCCCCTCGGGCCGCGAGCCGCGCCTGTACGCCGGCTCCCGCCGCGGGGTGCCCTACCAGGCCCGCGGGGAGAACGAGAAGGGCGCCCACGGGCGCCACCAGCCGCGGCTGCTCACCGTCGAGCACGCGGCCCAGCTGCGCGACCGGGCCCGCGGCGGGGAGCCGATCTCCTTCGGCACCGAGCTGTGGCCGCTGGTCTCCAAGGAAGTGCGCACGGTCTACTACGAGGCGCTGCTGGCCGGGCGCACCGGCGCGCAGCAGGCCGCCGAGTTCGCCGCCGCCTTCCTGGCCGCCGAGCCCGGCGAGCCGGAGGAGCGGCTGCTGGCCGAGGCCGGCATCGGCGCCGACGAGCACTGGGACTGGGAGCAGATCGCCCGCCCCTTCGGCCGACGCGAGTTCGCCGGCCTGGCGGACTTCCGCGGCTGGCTGCGCGACTACCTGGTCGAGGACCTGCACCGGGCCCGCCAGGGCAACGTCAGCGGCCCGGTCAAGGCCGCCCTGGACGTGCTGCGCGACCTGCGCAACGAGCTGCGGATCGCGATCGACAACGGCGGCCTGGACGCCGACTCGCACCGCGACGAGCTGGACCGCTGGTACACCCCGCTCAACGCCTTCCTGTCGATCGGACCGCCGGCCTCCCGGATCGAGGAGATGATCGCGCTGATCGACGCGGGCGTCCTGGACGTCACCGGGCCGGGCGTGCGGATCGCCGCCGACCCGGAGGGCCCGGACGGCGCCTGCTTCACCGCCGGGTCGCGCGAGATCCGGGACCTGCGGGTGCATGCCACGGTGCTGATCGAGGCGCGGCTGCCGGAGATCGACGTGCGCCGCACCAGCGACCCGCTGATGAGCGGGCTGCTGGCCGGCGGGCAGGCCCGCCCCTACCTGATCCGCGGTGCGGACGGCGGCAGTTACGAGACCGGCGGCCTGGCGGTCGCCGAGCGGCCCTACCACCTGCTGGACGCCCAGGGCGTGCCGCACCCGCGGCGCTTCGCGTACGGGGTGCCCACCGAGTCCGTGCACTGGGTGACCGCGGCCGGCATCCGGCCGGGCGTCGGCTCGGTGACGCTGGAGGACTCCGACGCGATCGCGGCGGCGGTGCTGGCGCTGCCCGACCCGGCCGCGCACGTCGCGGCGGCGGTCGGCTCGGCAGTCGGCTCGGCAGTCGGCTCGGCAGTCGGCTCAGTGGTCGGCTCGGCGGTCGGCTCGGCGGTCGGCTCCACGGGAGCGGGAGCGGGCAGGTGAGCAGGGCGGTGGCCGCCCGGCGGGTGAGCAGCACGGTGCCGGCCGTGCCCGGTGACCCGCTGCGCTGGTGGGCGCTGGTGGTCATCGCCGTCGCCCAGCTGACGGTCCTGCTGGACACCACCATCGTGAACATCGCGCTGCCCTCCGCCCAGCAGGCCCTGGGCCTGACCGACGGCAACCGGCAGTGGGTGGTCACCGCGTACGCGCTCGCCTTCGGCGGGCTGCTGCTGCTCGGCGGCCGGGTGGTCGACATGGTCGGCCGCAAACGCTCCTTCCTGCTCGGGCTGGTCGGCTTCGCCGCCGCCTCGGCGGTGGGCGGCGCAGCCGGCGGCCCCGCCGTCCTGCTGGGCGCCCGCGCCGTGCAGGGGGCCTTCGCCGCGCTGCTGGCCCCGGCCTCGCTGGCGCTGCTGGTCACCACGTTCACCGAACCGCGCGAGCGCGGGCGGGCCTTCGGGGTGATCGGCACGGTCTCCGGGGTGGGCGCGGCCGGCGGGCTGATCCTGGGCGGGCTGCTCACCGAGTACCTCGACTGGCGCTGGTGCATGTACGTCAACGTGCCGATCGCGCTGGCCGCGGCCGCCGCCGGCCTGTGGGTGCTGCGCGAGGGCGACGGGCGGCGCGGCAGCCGGCTCGACCTGCTCGGCGCGCTGCTGGGCTGCGGCGGGCTGACCGCACTGGTGCTGGGCTTCGGCCGGGCCGAGGGACACGGCTGGGGCAGCGCCTCGGTGGTGGGCGCGCTGGCCGGCGGGGTGGTGCTGCTCTGGCTCTTCGTGCTGCGCCAGCGGCGGGCCGCGCACCCGCTGGTGCCGCTGCACGTGGTGGCCGACCGGGACCGGGCCGGCGCCCTGGTGGTGGCCGGGCTCGCCCCGGTCGCCACCTTCGGCCTGCTGCTCTTCCTGACCTACTACCTGCAGGTGGCGCGCGGCTTCTCGGCGGTGGCCGCCGGGCTGGCGCTGCTGCCGCTGACGGTGGGGATGACCACCGGCGTCAACCTGGCGGTGCGGCTCGGCACCCGCGGGGTGCCGCCGTTCCGGGTGGTCGCCTGCGCCCTGCTCCTCGGCAGCGGCGGCGTGGCCCTGCTGGCCCGCACCGACACCGGCTCCTCCTACCCGGCGCAGGTGCTGCCGGCGATGCTGCTGGCCGGGATCGGGCTCGGCGCCACCGGCATGACCGCGATGGCCACCGCCACCAGCCGGGTGGCGCCGGCCGACTCCGGCACGGCCTCGGCGCTGTTCACCACCGCCCAGCAGATCGGCGCCTCGGTCGGCACCTCGGTCATCAACACCGTGGCGGCCAGCGCCGCGGCCGGGCACCTGGTCCACCTCGCGGGGCCGGCGGCCCGGGCGGACGCCACCGTGTACGGCTTCACGGTCGCGCTGTGGGGCGTGGTCGGGCTGCTGGGCCTGAGCGCGGTGGTCACGGCGGTGCTGCTCGGGCGGCCGGTGCGACGGGCCACCGGCCTCTCCGACCGGGGCGCGGCGCCCCTGGACACCCGGGCCTGACGCACCGCCAGGCCGTGACCCGTGACCCGTGACTCGTCACTTGGAAGGACGTACCCCGATGACCAGACCAGTGGTCGCCATGATGGCCGACACGGCCGTGCTCAACTACACCATCTGGCGGGACCAGCCGATCACCTACCTGCCGTCGGCCTACTTCGAGAAGGTCGTCGACGCCGGCGGTTCCCCGGTTCTGGTTGCGCCCGAACCCGCGGCCGTCGAGGCCATCGTGGGGCGGGTCGACGCGCTGCTGCTCTCCGGCGGCCAGGACATCGCGCCCGCGCGCTACGGCGCCGAGCCCGGCCCGCACACGCTGCCGGTCTCCGCGGCCCGGGACGAGACCGAGCTGCTCGCCCTGGCGGTGGCCGAGCGGCGCGGCATCCCGATCCTGGGCATCTGCCGTGGACTGCAGCTGCTGTCGATCAGCCGCGGTGGCACCCTCTTCGAGCACCTTCCCGAGCACTCGCCGGCGATCCCCGGCCAGTACGACCCGCAGAAGATCCGGATCGAGGCCGGCTCGGTGCTCGGCACCGCGATGGGCACCTCGGCCACCGTGCACTGCCACCACCACCAGGGCATCGACAAGTTGGGTGCCGGCCTGGTGGCCAGCGCCTGGGCCGAGGACGGCGTGGTCGAGGCCGCCGAGGACCCGACGGCGCGTTTCGTGGTGGGCCTGCAGGCGCACGCGGAGCTCGGCGAGGACACGGTGCCGTTGTTCCGCGCCTTCGTGAACGCGGCGCGGGGCTGAGCAGGAGGCGGTGACCGGGGCGGCCACTCCCGCAGGAGCTGACGCGGCCGAACTGCGGACCGTACCGGCCGCGGAGCGGGGCGCGCACTCCTGCGGGGGGCGCGCGGGGGTGAGCATGCTCCTTAAAGCCTTTCGGCAGGGTGGTACCCGGGTCGCCACCTCCAGGTCCTTGGTGCTGTGGCTGTATCAGTGCAGGTCAGCAGGGGTGACCAGGCGACGGTTGCGGTCCGATGGGTGAGGTCGTGGGTCAGCTTGCTCGGGGGCAGGGGCTCTTTACGGGGTGTACCGCGTCAACCCGCGGATCGCCTTCAAGGGCACCCAGGACGAGTGGCACGAGGCGCTCGGTGAGGTGCCCGACACCGTGCCGGCGGTCCTCCTGCCCAGCTACCGGCGCCGGCCGCCGCGCAGCGGGCGCGGTGGCCTGGCGGCTACCGGCTGAGCGGCGCCGGCCGTGACCGCTGGCGCGCTCCGGCGGTCACGGTCGGCGGTGACGTCCGGGGCCCTTGCGGAGGAGCGGCACCGGGGTGTCCTCCTGCGGGGCTGCCGGAGTGGCACCCCGGCGCACGATCAGCGGGTAGGCCTCGGCGTAGCTCGTGGTGACTGCCACGGGTTGCCAGGTGCGGCCGTCCCACTCGACCACCAGCTGTGCGGAGTTCTCGAAGAGGGGCCTGTGCAGGCTCAGGGTGAGGGGGAGCGAGTCTCGCGTACCGGCGGGGCGCTTGCGGTCCGCGCGGGCGGCGTACCACAGGGACAGCGGGTCGTCGTCGGGATCGAGCACGTCGGGTCCTCTCGCGCGGCGGCGCTTCGAGCCTACCGGCCGGCTGCGCAGGGCAGATGCTCGTGTGGTTCGTCGGCCCGCTGTGTCAGCTGCTGATGCCAAGGACGGCACCCTGTTGCTTCAGATCCCAGTGCGGCCCGTAGCCCGTGGAACCTGGTGGCGTCAGGTAGACGTTCGCGGTGACCGGATGGCCGAGTTCGGCCGACAACACCGCCCGCTGGTACGAGGACCTGCCGTCGAGACCGACCACATCGTCGTCGTCACCGTCACCGAGGACTGACGGTCCGCCAGGTGTACCGGCTGCCGCCCCAGGGCCCATCGCCGCACCGATCACCTGATCCGCCCCCACCCCCCAAGGGGCCCGTACCTGAGTTGCCGGGGTGCGGACCCCTTCACCATGTCGAACGCTTGTCCAATATGCACGTCAGGACCCAAAAGCCTGGCGTGGAACGGTAGTTGTCAGTGGCAGGTGCTGTAATCGACGGTTGTGCGGGGAGCACTCGACAACCCTCCTGGGGGAGCCATGACCAAGACCGTTCATGTTCGCGGCCACCGCCGGGCCGACGGCACGTACGTGCGGGCCCACACCCGGAAGGTCAACGGCGGGACCGCCACAGGTGGCTGTCCCGCCACCGCCTCGAGCGGCCCCATGACCGTTCCGGTCCGCAGCCACACCCGGACCGACGGTACGTACGTGCGGGCCCACACCCGGCAGATCAGCGGCACGACGGTCGCTGCCGCCGGCGGTGGTGGTGGCGCGGCCCTGCTGATCCTCCTGCTGCTGTTCGGCGGTGGGAGCCACGCCTCCGGCAGCACCGGTCAGAATCCGAGCCCGGCACCCACCAGCACCGCCCATGGTGTGCGGGGCGGCGCCGCCCAGACCCCGTAGGCCCCTTCCGAGCGCACGACCACCCAGCAGGCCCGGACCGTCCGCACGGTCCGGGCCTGCCGTTTGCGCTGGTCGACACGGGCGAGCGCTACCGTGCCGGTATGACGATCACAGGGGAGGACCAGGACCCACGAGGCCACGTGTTGCTGCTCGCGGCAGCCCCTCACCGCAGCCGCCGGCGCCTGCTCGACCCCGAACTGGGCTCCACGGCGATGGCGAACGTGCCTGCCCGCCGCCTGCTGCCCACCTGGCACGGGCCAACCGACGTGGTCCAACTCGTCGACCCCGCCGAACCTCAGGCCGTTCTTGCCCGCCTGCAGACGGCCGCCGCCGCCCGCGGCCCGCTACTGCTGTACATCTGCGGCCAGCTCATCCGCGACCACCGCCAGCGCCAGGTGCACCTCGCCCTCGCCCGCACCACCGAGACCACGATCCGCTACACCGCCCTGCCCTGGGCCTGGATCGCCCGCGAACTCGCCTCCCGCCCACCCGGCATGACCACTGTGATCCTCGACCTGGTCGCCGACCCCTCGTGCCTGCCGATGCGCGACGGCGACCTCGCCCTCCCCACCACCGTCGCCTGGTGGGGCGCGGTCGCCCCGCCGGTCAAGCGCGGCCCGTGGCAGGCCCCCGCCTACACCCGGGCCCTGGCCGAACTGCTGCGCAGCGCCCCCGCCCGCCAGCACCTGGCCCACCTGCACCCGCTCGCCGCCGGCCAATCCCACCTCGAGCGCGGCACCGTACTCCTGGCCCCCACCGAGCCGGCCGCACCCGCCCTGCCCCGCTCTCCGAGGGCCCCCGAGCTCGCCACCCCGGCGCCGGCGCCGCTGCCGGCCGTGGCGAACGGTTCGCCGGTCATCGACCTGCGGCCCGCGATCGCCCGGGCCCTGGGCGCCGGGCACCATCACAGCGCCGCCGAACTCGCCGCCCAGTGGGAACGCGCGGTGCTGCGCGCCAGTGGGGCCGCCTCCCCGCAGATGGGCGACGTCCTCGAGGTCCAGGCAACCGTCGCAGCAGCCGGCGGCGCCGCGGTACGGGCCGCCGAGCGGTGGATAGCCACCGCCGAGCACCGCCTGACGTGGACCGGGTCCGGCGAGCCGGCGGTGCGACTGGCCGGACGCAACGCACTGGCCTGCTGGCAGGCACTGGACGACGACGAACCCCACCTGGACGAACTGGGCGGCCGGCTGAGCGCCCTCCTGCGCGCCATCGGCCAGCCGGGCGCCGCCACCAACGTCGAGGCCAGGCTCGATGCTCTGCACGGCCAACCCGGTTACCTTCCGCCGGCCGCGTTCCGCTGACCGCTACAGACCGACCAAGGCGTGGGCCGAAGGCACTCGGGTAGCGGAGTCGGGCGGACCTCAGGCCGCAGCCAACCGGGGCCGCTCGCCGGTGGGCAGGTGGTGGTCGTCGAGCAGCCAGGCCAGGCAGGCCGGCCCGCGCAGCGCGGCATCCAGGACCTGCAGCTGCCCGTCGGCGGCCAGGCGCTGCCAGGCCCGGTCGGACAGCGGCGGCAGGTCCGCGCGAGTCTGCTCGGCCGCGAGCTCGGCGTCGGTACGGTTCCCGGCGCCCGGCAGAAGGGTCGAGCGCTGCCCGCGGGTAAAGGTCACCGGGGCACGGTGGGCGGGGGTCGCCCATCCCGGTCAGCCCGACCCGGCCGGCTCGGCCGGTCTCACCGTCGATGACCGGCCGCAAGGAGCAGGCGAAGGCGGGACGGCCCAAGCTCCGGGTGGTTTGATCGAGCATCACCGAACATATGCTGTTCGATATATTGCTGGGTTTGGAAGCCTGTTGACCTGCGGCGATGTCCATCGCCGACGATGGCTGCATACCTGTTCACAGTCGCCCCACCATCCCCCACTCCCCCCACAACGCGGGAGCGCCGCCGACCAGGGCGGGACCACCTGCGTGGTTCCGCCTGGTGGGCGGCGCGCTCGGGAGTGGGGGATGGTGCGCGTGCGGCGACCGGTCGCGAACCGGTCGCCCGGTGGGTCAGGCGGAGGGCCAGCGCTCCAGGTTGGTGTAGGCCGGCACCCAGATGTTGTTGTACAGGCCCTTCACCGGGTCCGGCAGCGGGCGCAGCACGGTCGCGGCGGCGGCCTCGGAGGCGCCGTCCAGCATCCACGGCAGGAAGCGCGGGGTGTCGTCGCCGACCCGGGCGGTGTGCGCCTGGCCGAAGCCGATCAGCATCGGCATGGTGGCCACCGAGTCGACGAGCGGCAGCGCGGCCTCCTCCTCGTGCTTGAAGTGGCCGGTCAGGTTGGTCACCAGGGCGTCGACCAGGGCGCCGATCTCGCCGGCCTTGGCGTCGGCCACCGCGGCGTCGATGCTGTCCAGCAGCGGGTCGATGGTGGCGTGCTCGGCCTCCATCTCGTCGACCAGCGCGAGGTCGTCCGGACGCTCGGCCAGGGCCTCGCGCACCTGCGGCCACAGCGCCTCGTCCTCGGCGCCGTGGTGGACGTGCAGGAACTTCTTGAACATCTCCCAGCCGGCGGCGTTGGCCAGCACCTGGCGCGGGTCGTCCGTGGTCTTGGCCGTGACCTTGGCCAGCAGCTCCAGCTCGCGGCGGAGCGCGTCGTGGATCACGAACATGGTGGTGAAGTCGTGCTTGAAGGTCGTGCTCATGGGTTCTCCCTCAATCCCTAGGGCAGCGGCCGGGGTTGGGCGGAACCGGCCCCCCGGCCGCGGCACCGCTCCCCGCGCTGCGGCCGCAGCGCAGGGACGGTTTTCACGATAAATCGGCCGACGGGGTCACCGAGGCCGCACTCCAGCGGGCGTCAAGCGTTTCCGAACCAGCGCTCCAGCGCGGCCGCGAGGCCCGCCTCGTCGGGCGCGGCCCAGGCGATGTGGCCGTCGGGGCGGACCAGCACCGCGTGCAGCGCCTGCGGGCCCTCGGCCGGCGCGTCGATCCAGTCGCCGGTGACGGTGTCGACCCGCTCCGCCCAGCGCCGGGCGGTCTCCCGCAGCGCCTCGGCGTCGGCCGCGGCGGGGGTGACGATCAGGACGCCGCGGGCCGGCTTGAGCAGGTCGGTCACGGTGACCGGGGTGCCGTCGGTCAGCTTGACCCCGGTGTCGGGGCTCAGTCGCAGGCCGAGGCGGGGGTGGCTGCCCTCGCCCATGTCGTAGCGCACGTCCAGGCCGCTGACCTGGCCGGCCAGGTGACGGGCCACCGGGGCGTCCTGGACCAGCTCCTGGAGCACCTGGCGCAGCGGCTCCATCTCCTCGCCGCTGAGGTAGAGCTTGGTCTGCGCCCGGGTGTTGCGCATCAGCAGCTCGCCGACCGGGTGCCGCTCGGACTCGAAGGTGTCCAGCAGGCCCTCGGGCGCCCAGCCGTTGATCGCGGCGGCCAGCTTCCAGCCCAGGTTCACCGCGTCCTGCACGCCCACGCTCATGCCCTGCGCGCCGGCCGGCATGTGGATGTGGGTGGCGTCGCCGACCAGGAAGATCCGGTCCTTGCGGTAGTGCTCGGCCTGCCGGGTGGTGTCGGTGAAGGAGCTGACCCAGCGCACCTTGGCGCCGTGCAGCGACTCGCCGGTCATCTCCTGCCAGGCGTCGGCGATGATCTCGAAGGTCAGGCCGCTCTTGTCCTCCGGCGGGCGCAGCGCCTCGTTGTGGATGACGATGCGGTGCACGCCCTCCTCGAGGTTGAAGGCCATCACCATGCCGCCGGGCACCCGCTCGCCGATCGGCCGCTGGCGCACCTTCGCGCCGACCACGTCGGCCATGTACATCCCGCGGGTGGGCTCCCAGCCGGGGAAGGCGATGCCGGCCTGCTTGCGCACCACGCTGCGCGCGCCGTCGCAGCCCACCAGGTACCGGGCGCTCTCCTCGCCGCGGCCCTCGGGGCCCTCGAACTCGACGACCACCCCGTCCGCGGTCTCCCGGAAGCCGAGCACCTCGTGGTTGCGGCGGACCTCGACGCCCAGCTCCTTCAGCCAGCCCTCGAGGATCTCCTCGGTGCGGAACTGCGGGATGCCGCGCACGCTGAAGTGGTTGTCGGTCAGCTTCGAGAAGTCGATCTTCACGCCGCCGAAGTGGCCCTGCGCCCACTCGACCTCGCCGAACCGCTCGAGCAGCCCGCGCTGGGCGAACACCTCGGCGGCCCGGCGGGTGAAGCCGACCCCGCGGGACTCCCCGCTGGGAGCCGGCAGCTTCTCGAACACGACGACGTCGACGCCGCCCAGCCTCAGTTCACCGGCGAGCATCAGCCCGACCGGCCCGGCGCCGACGATGATCGCGCCCTTTGCCATGTCGTACTCCTCAATCAGAAAGCTGCCCCGCAACGGGCAGTGCCAGGTCGGCGGTTCGGTTCGGGGTCAGCCGGCGCCCGGCGCCCGGTGACCGTCAGGCGGCGGCGAAGGCGGCCGCGTGGTCCTCGGCCCAGGCCCGGAACGGGCGGCACGGGCGGCCGATCAGGATCTCGAAGTCCCGGCTGAGCGGGACCGGCTTGTCACAGGTGGACCAGTACTCGATCAGGGCGATGGCGATGTCCTCCGGGATGAAGCCCGGTCGGTTGGCCAGCCAGACCGACGGCGGGATCGCCTGCACCGGGATGTCACGCCCGGTCACCTCGGAGATCACCGCCACCTGCTCGCGGAAGGTGAGCGTCTGGGGACCGGTCAGGTGGTAGTTGCGCCCGCGCACCTCCGGGCGGGTCAGCGCGGCGAAGGCGGCCTCCGCGACGTCCGGCTCGTAGGTCGGGTCGGCGTAGGCGTCGGGGAAGGGCAGGGTGACCGCGCCGCGGGCCTTCAGCACGTACTTCCAGGAGCCTGCGTTGCTGGCCAGCGAACCGGGGTTGAGCACCGTCCAGGCCAGCCCGGAGGCCTTCACGGCCTGCTCGACCAGCCAGTGCGGGCGGGCGATCGAGTTCTGCTCGGCCCCCGGGCGCAGCACCGCGTCCGCGGACATCAGCACCAGGTGCTCGACGCCGGCGGCCTTGGCGGCCTCGATGAACTCGTCGATGTGGGCGGGCTCGCAGTAGAGGAAGACCGAGCTGACACCGGCCAGCGCGGCGGGGAAGGTCGCGGGGTCGGTGAGGCTCAGCCGCACCGGCTCCGCGCCGGCGGGCAGGGTGAGCTCGTCGGGGGCGCTGGAGCCGGCTCTGACCGGCACGCCTCTCTCGACGAGGAGGTGCACGAGCAGGGAGCCGACTTTGCCGCGGCTGCCGGTGACCAGGACGGTCATTGCTGTTGCCCTTTCTGGGCCCGTGCTGGGAAGGGGGACGACCGGCCGGCGGCCCCCGTTGCCACCGGCCGGCTCACGTGCGGGGAGGTCGGGCGGTGGGTTACTTGCCGTAGCCGAAGGACGGCTTGCCGAACCAGCGGGTCAGCGCGAACTGGAGGTCGCCGCCGCGCGGCGAGGTCCACACGACGTAGCCGTCGGGGCGCACCAGCACGGCCTCCGGGAGGTCGGCGTCGCCGTCGGCCCAGGAGCCGGTGACCACGTCCACCCGGTCGGCCCAGGCGGTGGCGGTCTCGGCGGCGGTGGACTCGGGGTCGGTGACGATCAGCACGCCGTGGGCGGCGTGCAGCAGCTCGGCCACCCGGGCCTTGCTGCCGTCGGTGCGCTCCACCACGTGGTTCGGGGCCAGCCGCAGGCCGAGCAGCGGGTGCTCGCCGGCGCCGCCGACGGGGTAGCGGATGTGCAGGCCGCTGACCCGGCCGGCCAGCCGGCGGGCCGCCTCCGGCAGCTGCACCAGCTCGCGCATGACGGCGCGCAGCGGCTCCATCTCCTCGCCGCTCAGGTAGAGCAGCGACATCGAGTGGACGTCCCGCATCAGCTTCTCGCCGATCGGGTGCCGCTCCTTGTGGTAGGTGTCCAGCAGGCTCTCCGGGCAGTGGCCGGCCAGCACCGCGGCCAGCTTCCAGCCCAGGTTGACGGCGTCCTGCAGGCCGACGCTGACGCCCTGGGCGCCGAGCGGGGCGTGGTCGTGCGCGGCGTCGCCGGCCAGGAGGACCCGGCCCTTGCGGTACTGCTCGGCCAGGCCGGTGGCGTTGGTCAGGGCGCACATCCACGAGGCGCTCGCGTGGTGGATGTCCTCGCCGGTCAGCCGCTGCCAGGCGTCGGCCAGCTCGGAGAACTTGAGCTCGCCCTCGCCGTGGTGCGGGCGCAGGCCCGGCTCGTGGATGACGATCCGGTCCACCCCGGGCTCCAGGGTGACCGACAGCACCATGCCGCCGCCCTCGATCCGCTCGCCGATCGGCCGCATCCGAAGGTCGGCACCGACCACGTCGGCCAGGTAGAGGCCGCGGGTGGGCTCGTCCCCGGGGAAGGCGATGCCGGTCAGGGTGCGCACGGTGCTCTTGCCGCCGTCGCAGCCGACGACGTAGGAGGCGGTGTCCTCCTCGAAGCCGTCGGGGCCCTCGAAGCCGAGCACCACGCCGTCGGCGGTCTCGCGCAGCGCGGTCAGCTCGTAGCCGCGGCGCACCGGCACCCCGAGCTCGGCGACCCAGTCGTTCAGTGCCTGCTCGGTGACCGACTGGGCCAGGCCCATCACACCGAAGTGGCTCTCCTCCAGCAGCGAGAAGTCGATTCGGACACCGCCGTAGTGGCCCTGCTTGCCCCAGCGGATCTCGCCGAGCTTTTCCAGCAGGCCGCGCTGGTCGAACACCTCCGCGGTGCGGCTGGTGAATCCGAGACCGCGGGATTCGCCGCTGGGGGCCGGCAGCTTGTCGTAGACGACGACGTCCGCGCCGCCGAGCCGCAGTTCACCGGCGAGCATCAGACCGACCGGTCCGGCGCCGACGATGATCGCGCCCTTTGCCATTTCGTTTCCTCCAAGCTGACGGTTGGTCACCACAGAAGACCAGGGGAGTTGACGGCCGGTGCAGGATGACTCAAGCGATCCTCCGGCTGCCTCGAGTCGTGGGTGGTGGCTGCCGCGAGCGGGTCCGCGGCCCGCGGAGGCCTGCCCACGGGGCAGCCGCGGGCGCACCCGGTCAGGATGCCGAGCCGCGGGCCGCGGCAGGACTTGGCGCTGGCGGCCGTCGAGCGGCTGCCGAGCCGTTCCCCACCACGGCCGCCCGCAGCCGCCGGGAAC
This sequence comes from Kitasatospora sp. LaBMicrA B282, assembly GCF_050325825.1. Taxonomy (NCBI): domain Bacteria; kingdom Bacillati; phylum Actinomycetota; class Actinomycetes; order Kitasatosporales; family Streptomycetaceae; genus Kitasatospora; species Kitasatospora sp. LaBMicrA B282. Next base: position 12,755 of record NZ_JBNQTI010000065.1, on the reverse strand, counting down.
GGGGGCTCCGAGCATCGTGCGCAGAGCCCGTCATTCCCGTCGGAAAGCCGGGCCGGACGCCTCGGGAAATCGGCCCAGGAGAACTCCAGGAGCGCGCTAGTGGTGGTCCAGGGCAATTCGGCGAATTTCCCTAACATGGTGGCCCGGGTCCTCCCGGCCAGGGGGACGGAAATTTCGCTCAGCTGCCATGGAGGAATCGCATGTCCGCTTTGCCGCCACCGGAAGTCGTGCGCGCCGCGGAAAAGACCCGGGCGGACCTGCAGAAGCAGGTGCGGGAGCTCGCGCCCCCGCCGTTCGCCCTGCTCGAGCTCGCCATGGGTTCGATGATCACCCAGGCCCTGTACGTCGCCGCCAAGTTGAGCGTCGCCGAGGCGCTCGCCGACGGCCCGCTGCCGATCGAGGAGCTCGCCGGCAAGGTCGGCGCCCACGCCGAGGCGCTCGGGCGCACGCTGCGCCTGCTGGCCGCCAACGGCGTCTTCGAGCGCCAGGCGGACGGCCGCTGGGCGCTCACCCCGATGGCCGACGCGCTGCGCGCCGACCACCCGGTGACCATGCGGGACCTGGCCGTGCTGATGGGCCACCCGGCGCACTGGGACGAGTGGAACGGCTTCGTCGACTCCGTGGTCACCGGCGAGCCGAGCCTGCCCAAGCGGCGCGGCGCCAGCGCCTTCGAGTACTTCATGCAGGACCAGGAGTACGGCGCGGCCTTCATCGGCGGCATGGGCAACATGTCGGTCACCGAGACCGAGCCGGTGGTCGCCGCCTACGACTTCTCGCAGTTCGGCACCGTGGTCGACTTCTGCGGCGGGAACGGCGGCCTGCTGGCCGGCATCCTGAAGAGCGCGCCCACCACCAAGGGCATCCTCTCCGACCCCCGGGTGGGCTTCAACGGCGCCGGCGAGTACCTGGCCGCCCAGGGCGTGGCGGACCGGACGGAGATCACCGACGGCGACATGTTCGCCCCGGTCGTCGAGGGCGGCGACGCCTACGTGCTCAAGCACATCGTCCACGACTGGCCGCAGGAGCAGGCGCTGCAGATCCTGCGCAACATCCGCGCGGCCTGCAAGCCCGGCGCCAAGCTGCTGCTGGTCGAGATGGTGGTGCCCGAGGAGGGCAACGAGCCGCACTCCGGCAAGCTGGTCGACCTGTGGCTGCTGCTGCTGGTGGGCGGCAAGGAGCGCAACCCCGCGCAGTACGCCGAGTTGGTCGCCGAGGCCGGCTTCAAGCTGGAGCGCGTGGTGGAGACCGCCGCCGCGGTCTCCATCGTCGAGGCCGTCGCCGTCTGACCGTCCCACCGCCCGGCCGGTGGTGCTGACCCCGGGTCAGCGCCGCCGGCACCCCGGAGCAGGCCCCGGTGCCGCACACCCCCGATGCGGCACCGGGGCCTTTCGGCTGCCCGCGGGAGCCGGCCCGCGGGAGCCGGCCCGCGCGAGGAAGGTCCCGCCTGCGCGCCCGACCCGCCCGCCCGACCCGGGCCCGGACTCACCCGCCCGACCCGGCCCCGGACACACCCGTGCCCCCGTCCCGAGCGGAGCGGGACGGGGGCACCACCCTGTGGGGGAAGGGTGTCGGGGAAATCGCTCTCAGGCGGCCGCGCCGAACCAGCGCTCCAGGGCCGCGGCCAGACCCTCGCGGGAGTCGCCCGCCCAGGCCACGTAACCGTCGGGGCGGATCAGCACCGCCGACAGGTCGGCCAGCGGGTCGGGCCCCTCGATCGGCTTGGCGGACACGGTGTGCACGTCGACCCGGCCCAGCCAGCCGGCCGCGGTGCGCCGCGTCGCGGCGTCGTCGGCCAGGTCGAGCAGCACCCCGCGGGCCGGGTGCAGCAGCTGCGCCACCTTGTGCTCGCCGTCCGCGCCGACCAGCACCCGGCGCGGCATCCGGCGGCCCACCAGCGCGGGCGCCTGCTCGTCACCGAGGTCGTAGCGCACGTCCAGGTGGCTGACCGAACCGGCCAGGTGCCGCTTGACCTCGTCGTACTGGACCAGCTCGCCGAACAGCTCGCGCAGCGGGTCGGACTCGGCGCCGCCGAGGAAGACCACGCCCTGCGCCCGGGTGTTGGCCAGCAGCCGCCGGCCCACCGGGTGCCGCTCGGCGTGGTAGGTGTCCAGCAGCTCCTGCGGGGCCTCGCCGCGCACCACCGCGGCCAGCTTCCAGCCCAGGTTGGCCGCGTCCTGCACCCCGGTGCTCAGCCCCTGGCCGCCGGCCGGCAGGTGGATGTGGGCCGCGTCGCCGACCAGGAAGACCCGCCCGTGCCGGTACTCGGCCGCCTGGCGGGTGGCGTCGGTGAAGGAGCTGACCCAGTCGGCGCCGCCGTGCGAGATGTCCTCGCCGGTGATGTGCTCCCAGGCCGCCGCCACCTCCTCGAAGGTGACGGTGCGTTCCCGGTCGTGCGCGGGCACGCCGTCCGGGCAGACGATGATCCGGTCCACGCCCTCGGCGAGCGGGGCCGCCATCACCATGCCGTTCGGCAGCCGCTCGCCCAGGAAGCGCGGGCGCAGCTCGCAGCCGGTCACGTCGGCCAGGTACATGCCGCGGGTGGCGTCCGTGCCGGGGAAGTCGAAGCCGGCCGCCCGGCGGATCCGGCTGGCCCCGCCGTCGCAGCCCACCAGGTAGGCGGCGCGCAGCTGCTGCTCGGTGCCCTCGGGGGTGCGCACGGTGATCTCCACCGCGTCCCCGTCGAGGAAGCCGTCGCCCAGCGAGAGGAACTCCCAGCCGCGCCGGATGTCGGCGCCCAGCTCGCCGGCCCAGCCCTCCAGCACCGCCTCGGTCTGCCCCTGCGGGATGCCGCGGGCCCCGAAGTGGGCGTCGCGCAGCACGGTGAAGTCGAACTGGGCGCCGCCGAAGTGCCCCACCGGGCTGGTCGTCAGGGTCTCGCCCTGGCCGAACCGGGGCAGCAGCCCGCGCTCGTCGAACACCTCCATGGCCCGGGCGGTGAAGCCCAGGCCGCGGGACTGGCCGGTGGGAGCGGCCAGCTTCTCGATCACGACGACCCGGACCCCGCCGAGGCGCAGTTCCCCGGCGAGCATCAGTCCGGTCGGGCCGGCACCGACGACGATGACGTCGGCGTCCGCCGCTGTCCCTCTCATGGTTGTCCTTCCTGGCAGTGTGCCTAGGCTGTGCGGTGAGGCGGAACGGGTACTTCAGCGGGCCGAGCCGAACCAGCGTTCGAGCGCCTCGGGCAGCCCCGTCGCGTCCCGGCCCAGCCAGGCGAGGTAGCCGTCGGGGCGGACCAGCAGGGCGCCGTGGCCCGCCAGCGCGCTGCCGGGCTCGACCTCGCCGGTGACGACGGTGACCCGGTCCGCCCAGCCGTCGGCCCGCAGGCCGGCCGCGTCCGGGCCGCCGAGCTGCAGCAGCACCCCGCCGCCGGCCCGCAGCAGTTCGGCGCTGCGCACCTTGAGGGCACCGGTGCGCAGCACGGCGTGCGGCAGCCGGGCGCCGAGCAGCGGCTGCGCCGCCCGCTCCTCGGCGGTGCCGAGGTCGTAGCGCACGTCCAGGCCGCTGATCATGCCGGCCAGGTGGGCCCGCACGTCCTCGTGGGCGATCAGCTCGCCCAGCAGGGTGCGCACCGGCTCCACCTCGGGGGTGCCCAGCAGCATCATGGCCTGGGCGCGGATGTTGGCCAGCACCCGGCGGCCGACCGCGTGCCGCTCGACGTGGTAGGTCTCCAGCAGCTCCTGCGGCGCCTGGCCGCGCACCACCAGGGCCAGCTTCCAGCCCAGGTTGACCGCGTCCTGCAGCCCCAGGTTGAGGGCCTGCCCGCCGATCGGCATCTGCCGGTGGGCCGCGTCGCCGGCGAACAGCACCCGCCCGTGCCGGTAGCGGGTCAGCTGCCGGGAGGCGTCGCCGAAGGAGTTCACCCACAGCGGGGTGCCGCCGCTGATGTCCTCGCCGGTCACCCGCTTCCAGATGGTGGCGATCTCCTCGAACTGCGCGTCACCGCTGCGCGGCCGGGCCACCGAGCCGAACTCGTGCACCATCACCCGGGTCACCCCGTCGCCGCGGCGGGCGGCGATGGCCAGGCCGCGCTCCAGGCGCTGGAAGCGCCGGTTGGGGATGTCGATGCCGTCCACGTCGGCGCGGATCAGCTCGCGACCCGCGTCCTGGCCGGGGAAGTCGAGGTCCAGCAGCCGGCGCACCGAGCTGTCCTCGCCGTCGCAGGCCACCAGGTAGCGCGAACGCAGCCGCAGCACCCCGTCCCGGCCCACCGCCTCGGACTCGACGAACTCGCCCACCTCGCCGACCGCGGCCAGCCGGTGCCCGCAGCGGATGTCGACGCCCAGCGACAGCGCCCACTCCTCCAGCACCGCCTCGGTCTTGGTCTGCGGCACCTTCCACTGGCCCGGGTGGGTGCTGGGCAGGGTGAGGTCGAGCGGCAGACCGCCGAAGTGGCCGCGCGGCTCGTTCGGCGGATCGTCCAGCTCGGGCAGCAGCCCACGGCTGTCCAGGATCTCCATGGTGCGGGCGTGCAGGGTGGAGGCCCGGGACTCGGTCGTCGGGCCGTTGCGCTGCTCCACGACGACCACGCCGGCGCCGCCGCGGGCCAGTTCACCGGCGAGCATCAGCCCGACGGGACCGGCCCCGACGACGACGACGTCCGCCGCCAGACGATCCGCCGCCACGGGTCAGGCCTTCTGCTCGGCGTAGGCCTTGGCGTGGGCCAGCGTCGCGCAGCTGTTGGTGGACAGCGCGGTGTGCACGTAGGCCCGGGCGTCGGCCACGGTGGCCTCCGGACCGAGGATCTTCGCGATGTTGGCGGTGTTGATGGTGACCGTGTGCTGCGAGGAGGCGGCGGTGCCCTCCGCGGTGTCCACGAAGTTCCACTCACCGGTGTGCAGGGTCATCAGCGCCGGCAGGGTGACCTGCTTGTAGGCGATCTTCCGGTCCGCGAAGACCACCCGGTAGGACTTGGTGGTGTGCACCGAGCCGTCCTTGGCCCGGGTGTCCATCTCCAGCTCCTGCAGGCCCGGGGTGTCCTCGGCGAGCCGGACGACGGCCACGTGCGGCAGCCGCTCGGCCCAGAGCTGGGCCTCGTTGATGAAGTCGAACGCGTCCTTGGCCCGGCCGGCGATCTGCACCGTGTCGGTGAACGAGAAGGTCAGCTCCTCGGCCTCGGCGGCCTGCACCAGCTCGACGTTCTCCTTGAGCGCGGCCAGCTCGGAGGTGCTGTTCTTGTCGACCGCCACCTCGATCCACAGCAGGTCGTGCGGGTCGTCGTTGACCGCCCGGTAGTCGTGCAGCAGCCGGACCCGGGACTCCTGCTCACCGATCGGCTCGATGATCCAGGTGCCGCCCATGGCGGCGACCGGCGGGGCCGGGATCTCCTGGCGGAAGGTGATGCGCAGGGCCTCGGGGTCCAGCGTGCGGCGCGAGGTCCAGTTCTTCGCCTCGCCGTTGGCGGTCGCCCAGATCCGGATCCGCTCCTCGTTGCCCTGCGCTTCCACCCGGTCGACGTGGATGGTGGGCGGGAAGATGCGCGGCCAGTTGGTCACGTCCGCGAGCAGCTGGTAGACCGCGGCGGCCGGGGCGGCGATGGTGATCTCGTGCTCGACCTCACGGGTCGTCATGACGGCTCTCTCCTCTTTCGATGGGTGCCCGGGAGCAGTCGGCGGGTGCCGCGGGCTCAGAAGTTGCCCAGGCCGCCGCAGACGTTGAGCGCCTGCGCGGTGATGGAGGCGGCGGTGTCGGAGGCCAGGTAGTTGACCAGCCCGGCGACCTCCTCCGGCGTGGAGTAGCGGCCGAGCGGGATCTTGGACTGGAACTTCTCCAGGATCGCCGACTCGGAGGTGTCGTAGGCGGCCGCGTAGCCCTGGCGCACCTTCTGGGCCATCGGCGTCTCGACGTAGCCGGGGCAGACCGCGTTGACGGTGATCCCGGTGGGGGCGAGCTCGTTGCCGAGGGCCTTGGTGAAGCCGACCACCCCGTGCTTGGAGGCCGAGTAGGGCGCGCCCAGGACGACGCCCTGCTTGCCCGCGGTGGAGGCGATGTTGATGATCCGGCCGCGGTCCTTGTGGCGCATGCCGCCGGTGTTGAGCACCGCGTGGGTGACCCGGAAGACGCTGTTCAGGTTCGTCTCGATGACGTCCTGCCAGAGCTCCTCCGCGATGTCCGCGGTGACCCCGCCGCCGGAGCGGCCGGCGTTGTTCACCAGCACGTCGACGCTGCCGAAGCGGTCGACGGCGGCCTGCACCCAGGCCTGCACGGAGGCGGTGTCGCGGATGTCCACCACCGCGCCGTCCGCCTCCAGGCCCTCGGCCTGCAGCTGCTTGACGGTGTCGGCGATGTTGTCGGCGTTGCGCGCGCCGATGAAGACCCGGTGGCCGGAGGCGGCCAGCGCCCGGGCCGAGGCGAGGCCGATGCCGCTGGTGCCGCCGGTGATGACGGCGACCTTGGGCGTGGTGCTCTCGGTCATCTGCTCTCCCCTTCAGGCGGCGTTGGCCGGCGCGAGCTGCGCGTTGACGACGTCGATGAAGGCGCGCGGGGTGCGGGCCTCGCCGACCGCCTCCTCGTCGAGCGAGATGCCGTACTCGCGCTCGATCAGGCTGCCGGTCTCCAGCAGCGCCAGCGACTCGTAGCCCAGCACCTCGAACTCGGTGTCCGAGATGTCGGAGTTCAGGTCGACACCCTCGGCCACGCCGGCGGCCTCCAGCAGGGTGCGCTTCAGATCGTCGAGGGTGAACACCTTGGCGGTCATGGTCGGTTCCTTTCGTGGGTGGTGGGCTGGGTCAGTCGGCGGCACGGACGACGACGGCGGAGTTGAAGCCGCCGGTGCCACGGGCCACGACCAGCGCGGTGCGCACCGCGGTCTTGCGCGGGGAACCGGTGACCAGGTCGAGCCGGTAGTCCTCGGACGGGTCCACGTTGGTGGTGGGCGGGATGACGCCGTCGCGGATGCTCAGCAGCGCGGCGGCCAGGTCCAGCGGCGCCCCACCGGCGTAGAGCCGGCCGGTCATCGTCTTGGGCACCGTCACCGGCACCGCACGCTCGCCGAAGACGGCGGCGAGCGCCTCGGCCTCGATCCGGTCGCCGCCGCGGTCGCCGGCGCCGTCGGCGAAGACCACGTCGATCTCGCTCGGGCTCGCGTCCGCGTCCGCCAGCGCGACCTGGATGGCCTTGCGCAGGGCCGGCTCGCGGCCGCTGCCCGGACGCGGGTCGATGGTGGCGCCGTAGCCGGCGATCTCGCCGTAGATCCGGGCCCCGCGCGAGCGGGCCGCATCCGCGTCCTCGGCGATCAGGATCGCCCCGCCCTCACCGGGCACGTAGCCGGCCGCCTCGCGGTCGAACGGCAGGTAGGCGTGGTCCGGGCGGTCGCTGGTGCTGAGCCGGCCGGTGGCCAGCTGCGCCACCCAGCCCCACGGGCAGACCGGCGCCTCGATGCCGCCGGTGACGATCAGCGAGGTGCCCTTGCGGATCTGGCGGCGGGCCTGCGCCAGCGCGTCCAGGCCGCCGGCGCCCTCGCTGACCACGACGCCGGAGGGGCCCTTCATCCCGTTGCGGATCGAGATCTGACCGCTGTTCACGGCGTAGAACCAGGCGAACGACTGGTACGCCGAGACGTACTGGCTGCCGCGGCTCCACAGGCTCTGCAGCTCGCCCTGGCCGAACTCGAAGCCACCGGCGCCGGCGGCCGTGATCACGCCCATGTCGAAGTCGGGCAGCTCACCGGGGTTCACCCCGGCGTCCGCGAGCGCCCAGTCGGTCGCCACCAGGGCCAGCCGGGTGACCCGGTCGGTCTGCGGCAGCAGGCGGCTGGGCAGGTACTCCTCGTCCTGGAAGCCGGGCACCTGGCCGGCCAGCCGGGACGGGTAGCTCGACGGGTCGAACCGGGTGATCCGGCCGATGCCGCTCTTGCCGGCGCAGGTCGCCGACCAGTAGTCCTCGGTCCCGAGCCCGTTGGGGGCGGTGATGCCCAGCCCGGTGATCACCACCGACGCGGTCATACGAGGCTCCTTTCCGGGTTGGCCAGCACCATGGCGCTCTGGAAGCCGCCGAAGCCGCTGCCCACCGTGAGGACCGCGTCGACGACCTGGTCGCGCGCGGTGACGGGGACGTAGTCGAGGTCGCACTCCGGGTCCGGAGTGTGCAGGTTGGCCGTGGGCGGCACCACGTCGTACTCCATGGCCAGCGCCGAGGCGGCGATCTCGATGGAGCCGATGGCGCCGAGCGAGTGCCCGACCATCGACTTGATGGAGCTGACCGGCGTGCGGTAGGCGTGGTCGCCCAGCGTGCGCTTGAAGGCGGCCGTCTCGTGCCGGTCGTTCTGCTTGGTGCCGGAGCCGTGCGCGTTGATGTAGTCGATCGCGTCGCCGTTCATCCGGGCCTCATCCAGCGCCCGCTCGATCGCCTCGGCCATCTCCAGCCCGTCCGGGCGCAGCCCGGTCATGTGGTACGCGTTGCTGCGGGTGGCGTAGCCGGCGATCTCGGCGTAGATGTGCGCGCCGCGCTTCCGGGCGCTCTCCAGCTCCTCGAGCACGAAGAACGCGGTGCCCTCGCCCAGCACGAAGCCGTTGCGGGTCGCGTCGAACGGGCGGGAGGCGCGCTCCGGCTCGTCGTAGCGCGGGGTGGTGGCCTTGATCGCGTCGAAGCAGGCCATGGTGATCGGCGAGATCGGGGCGTCCGAGGAGCCGGCGATCACCACGTCGGCCGAGCCCTCGCGGACCAGCTCGACGGCATAGCCGACCGAGTCGATGCCGGAGGTGCAGCCGGTGGAGACCACCGTGCTGGGACCCTCCGCGCCCACCGCCCAGGCCACCTCGGTGGCGAAGGAACTCGGCATCATGTGGTTGTACAGGTGCGGCACCGCGTAGGTGTGGTCGACGACGTCCAGCCGGCCGCCGTCGCTCACCACCCGGTACTCCTCGTCCAGGCCCATGGTCGCGCCCACCGCGCTGCCGACGGTGACGCCGATCCGGTGCGGGGCGTAGGCGGACAGCTCGATGCCGCTGTCGGCGACCGCACCGCGCGAGGCGACCACGGCGAACTGGGCGGCCCGGTCCAGCCGGCGCACCTGCTGCGGGCTCAGGCCGTGCGCGTACGGGTCGAAGTCGGCCTCGGCGGCCACCCGGGAGCGGAACGGCGTGGGGTCGAAGAACGTGATCCCGCGGGTGGCGGTGCGTCCCTCGCTCAGCAGGTTCCAGAACTTCTCCTTGCCGACACCACCGGGAGCGATCACCTCGATCCCGGTGATGACGACGCGTCGGCGACTCACGCGCCCGCCTCCCAGTTGTAGAAGCGGGCGGCCATCGCGTCGGCGGGGGAGCGCCAGGTGGCCGGGTCGTAGGCCTCGATGAACGGCTTCAGGTCCTCGCTGATGCCGACGAAGCGCGGGTCCGACTTGGCGGCCTCGATCAGCTCGCCGCCGTTGTCCGTGTCGAAGTCCTGCAGGTGGAAGTAGAGGCCCCGGTAGGAGAACAGCTGGCGGCGCCGCGTCCCCATGCGGTGAGGCATGTCCGTCGCGTCGAACTCGGCGAACAGCTTGGCCACATCGGTGGCCGAGGTCGCTGCCATACGGGCGACAATCAGCGTGCTGTGCATACGGTTTGGCTCCTCGGCGAGTGCGTGGGAGGGTTCGCGGAACAGGTCGGGGCCGGTGAGGGCAGCCGGTGCTCGCGGTGCTGTTTAGACGTTCCAGCTCCGCGATAGCGCCCCGCACGCGGGGCTCTGGTTTCTCACCGGAGCGCGGGCAGGCCGCCGCGCGCCCCCTGCCGCGAGCCTGCGCGGGCGGGACCGCGCGGGCAGGGAGAAGCGACGCCCGGCCCCCGCGGAGGGAACCGGGCGTCGGGGCAGCGAGGTGGGCGCGCCGGTCCGGCGCGCCCGGCTCACTCGCCGGCGGCGCGGGTGTGGACCACCTTGTAGGTGTTCAGGTACGGCTGGCCGGTGATGGCGGCGCGGATCCGGTTCTGGGCGGCGACGCGGCGCGGGTCCTGCTGGTCGGCCGGGACGGAGGTGTAGGCGTCGTACGCCTCCTTGCTGTCCCACTGCGAGTAGGAGATGACGAACTTGCCGTCCAGGCCGCGGGCGCGCAGGCCGCGCAGCACCACGTGGGCGCGGAAGCCGGGCACCTCGGTGAAGAACTCCTGGCCGGCGCCGAGGGCGTCGATCACGTCCTCCTGGCCCTCGTCGGTGACCGGGAAGACGCCGAACGCGGTGTAGTCGTCGCGGTTGGGACCGATCTCGACCTTGCCGCCCAGCGCCGGGGTGGTCAGCACGTAGGCGACCTCGTTCTGCATCAGGCGGATCGAGGTGGTGATCTCGCTGAAGACCGGCAGGGTGCGGTGGTTGAACTCCTCGCCGGCGTAGCGGGCCTCGAGGTCCTCGCCGCTGCGCCACTGGATGAAGTTCAGGGTGCCGATGCCGTCGATGCCCGCGTGCACGGTGCTGGACATCCAGCCCTCGTACGTCGCCGCGTTGACGATCTTCGTCATCTCCTCGATCAGCCGGTCCTGCTTCGCCGGCTCGTCGGAGGTGAAGAGGTTGAGAACGGTGAGGTGCTTGTCCTCGACGGAGATGAAAGGCATTTCTTCGCTTCCTTAGATGGGGGAGGGACTGGCCGGGGCGGCACGCTCAACTGGCGGGACCGAACCAGCGGTTGAGGGATTCAGAGAGGCCGGCGGGGCCCTGGTCGGCGGGCCCGGCCCAGGCGACGTAGCCGTCGGGACGGATCAGCAGGCCGTCCACCGACGCCTCGCAGTCGTCGGCCAGCTCGGCGCGGACCAGGTCCACCCGGTCCGCCCAGCCGGCCGCCACCGCGGCCAGCCCGTGGTCGCCGCCCATCTCCAGCAGCAGGGCGCGCCCGGCGGCCAGCAGCGCGAAGGCGGAGGTCTTCTCGCCGTCCACCACCAGCTCGCGGTCGGGCAGCCGGCGGCCGAGCAGCGGGTGCTCGCCCGGGCCGACCTCGTGGCGGATGTCCAGGCCGGTGACCATGCCGACCAGGTGCCGGCGCACCGACTCGTGGTGCTCGACCAGCTCGGCGACGACCTCGCGCAGCGGGGTGATCTCCTCGCCGCCCAGGTAGAGGATCCGCTGGGCCAGGGTGTTGACCAGGATCCGGGCACCGACCGGGTGCCGCTCGGCGTGGTAGGTGTCGAGCAGGCCCTCGGGCGCCAGGCCCTTGAGGTCCAGGGCGAGCTTCCAGCCCAGGTTCACCGCGTCCTGCACGCCCGCGCTCATGCCCTGGGCGCCGATCGGCAGGTGGATGTGGGCCGCGTCGCCGGCCAGGAAGACCCGCCCGCGCCGGTACTCGGCGGCCTGGCGGCTGTTGTCCGTGGTCGAGCTGACCCAGAGCGCGGTGGCGCCGCTCAGGTCCTCGCCGGTCAGTCGCTGCCAGGCCTCGGTGACCTCGGCGAAGGTGATCGGGTCGGAGCCGGTGCGCAGCGGCTGGGAGTGGTCGTAGTAGATCACCCGGGCCCGGTCGGGGCCCATCGGAATGACCATCACCATGCCGCCGGGCACCCGCTCGCCGCTGTAGCGCGGGCGCAGCCGGATGCCGGAGACGTCGGCGAAGCGCAGCTCGATGGCCGGCTCGGAGCCGGGGAAGTCGATGCCGGCGCTCTTGCGCACCACGCTGCGGGCGCCGTCCGCGCCCACCACGTAGCGGCCGCGCAGCGTCACCGGGCCCTCGGCGGCGGTGGCGGTGATCGTCACGCCCTCCGCGTCCTGGGTCAGACCGGTGACCTCGACGCCCCGGCGCACCTCGGCGCCCAGCTCGGCGGCCCAGCCGCCGAGCACGCCCTCGGTGCGGGCCTGCGGGATGCCGCGGGCCCCGTAGGAGCCGCCCTCCAGCACCTGGTAGTCGAGCGGAACACCACCGAAGTGGCCGACCGGAATGACGCCGACCTCGCCGAACCGGGGAATCAGACCGCGCTGCGCGAACTCCTCGATCGTGCGCGCCGAGAAACCCAGGGCACGGGATTCCTGAATGGGCTGCTCGAGTTTGTCGAGAACAATGGCGGAGACTCCGTTGAGCCTCAATTCGGCCGCGAGCATGAGTCCGGTGGGACCGGCCCCCACGACAATGACGTCCGCATCAAAGGTGCTCATCTGTCCTCTTCCCACTGGTGTCCGGCCAGTATCGCCAGGCGCTCGACGGACCGTAAATAGCCGCCGGTACAGGGAATCGACAAGCAATGACAGAGGAACTTCCGCAACGTCAGATCTTCGTCAAGCAGGCTTGCCTGCCCCGGTGCCGCGGGGCGCATTCTCAGGCATGACTTCCACGCAGATTCCCACCGCTGCCGCCACGGCGCCGACCGCGGTGGAGTCCAGGGCCGCGGTCGCCGACCTGGTGCAGCGCTACCTGCTCGCGCTCGACGACGAGGAGCTCGACGACGCCTGGGCCGCGAGCCTGTTCACCGAGGACGCGGTGGTCGCCTTCCCGCCGATGAGCCGGCACGAGGGCATCGAGGGCATGGCCGACTTCCACCGCACCGCCCTGGCGGCCTTCGCCGCCACCCAGCACCTGGGCTCCCCGGCGCTGGTCGTGCTGGACGGGGAGGACCGCGCCACGCTGCGCGCCAACCTGCTCTCCACCCACGTGCACCACGCTCACCTCGCGCTCCCGCAGGGCCGGCTGGAGCCGCTCTTCGCCACCGGCACCTTCGTCGACGGCGCGGCCCGGCGCACCCCGCAGGGCTGGCGGCTGACCCTGCTCTCGTTCCGCCTGCTCTGGGTGGACGGCACCCCGCCGCCGAAGGCCGGCTGAGCGGGCCGCGCCACGACGACGTGCGCGGCGTCACCGGAGCGGATCCGGTGACGCC
>NZ_JBNQTI010000064.1:0-41669 GCF_050325825.1 Kitasatospora sp. LaBMicrA B282 | reverse complement strand
GGTGCCGCCGGGGCCGCCGGGGCAGGCGGGGCAGGCGGGGCAGGCAGGGCAAGCGGTGCAGCCGGCGTCACCGGCGCCGTCGGGCCGGGCGGCGCCGCCCGCCGCGGGTGCTTCCGCTGTCCCGTCCGCTGTTTCTCCCGCCGGCCCCGCCGGCTTGGCGCCGGTCCGCTTCGAGACCGTGGGCCGGCCCGCCGAGGGCGAGTTGCTGCAGGCCGCCGTGCCCGGTGCCGACGGCCGGCCGCGCACGGTGCGGGTCTGGACACCGCCGCACTACGCCGACGACCCGTCAGCCCGGCTGCCGGTCCTGGTCCTGCACGCCGCCATGCCCGGGAAGACCGCCGACGCCGAGCAGCCGGACGTGTTCGACGGCCTGGTCTCGGCGATCAAGCTGGGTCGGACCCAGCCCTTCATCGTGGTCGAACCGGCCGCCCCGATCGGTACCGCGCACCCCTGCGACCTGGTCGCCGCCGCCCCGCAGTCGCTCGTCGACGACGCCGCCCTGCGCACCGCGGTGGCGGCCGCCTTCCGTACCCTGCCGCCCGGTCCGCAGGGCTGGGCCGCCCTCGGGGTGGACGGCGCCGCACCCTGCGCCGCCGCGGCCGGCCTGACCCGTCCCGACCTGTACGGCGCGGCCGCCGCCGTCTCCGGCCGGTACGACGCGGCGGCCCTCGCCCAGGCCGCCGGTGACGCGCCGGCCGGCCCGGCCCCGCGGCTGCTGCTGGCCGCCGCGAAGACCGACACCGAGGGAGTGGCCGCGGCCCGCAAGGTCTCCGACGCGCTGCACGCGGGCAAGGGCCAGGCGGCCCGGGCGGAGCTGAAGCTCTCCGACGTGGTGCAGGACTACACGCCCGACCGGGCCCGGCTGCGGTTGGTCCGGCTGGCCGCGCAGTACCTGGTGGAGACGCTCGGCCATCCGGCGGGCTGAGCGGGGTTCGCGGGGCGGCGGGCCGCCGGTCGCCGGATACGCTCGGCAGCACTGCCCGCCGCCCGCCGCCCGTCCCACCGCCGCCCTGAGACCCCAGCCCGTTCCGCCGATCGCCGATCCCGTTTCCGAGGGGAGAACGCCGCATGCGCGCCGTCCAGCCCGCCGCACCACTTCGCCGGGCCCTCGCGCTGGCCGCCGCCGGTCTGCTGCTCGCGGGCTGCGCCGGTGGTGGCTCGCACCCGGCCGCCGCCGGACGCAGCGCGTCATCGTCGGACCTCACCGCCACTCCCGCCGCGGCCGGCTCGCCCGACCCCAACGCGGTGACCCCGCTGCAGCCCCTGCCCGCCGCCGTTCCCGCGGCCCTCGCGCCGTACTACGGACAGCAGCTCAGCTGGCAGCCGTGCGACCAGGGTTTCCAGTGCGCCTCCTTCAAGGTGCCGCTCGACTACGACCACCCGGGCAACGGCGACCTCACCCTGTCCGCCGCCCGCCGGCCGGCCGACGGCGCGGGCGGGGCGCCGCACCTGGGCTCGCTGCTGCTCAACCCGGGCGGTCCGGGCGGCTCGGCGATCGAGTACGTCGAGTCGGTGGCCCCGAGCTACCAGCCCGCGGTCCGCGCCTCGTACGACCTGGTCGGCCTGGACCCGCGCGGCGTCGGCCGGAGCAGTCCGATCACCTGCCTGAGCGGCGACCGGATGGACGCGTACACCGCCGTCGACACCACGCCCACCGACCAGGCCGGTATCGACAAGCTGGTCGCCGCCGACCAGGAGTTCGCCAACGGCTGCGAGCAGCACGCGGGCGCACTGCTCGGCCACGTCAGCACGGTCGAGGCGGCCCGCGACATGGACGTGCTGCGGGCGCTGCTCGGCGACCAGCAGCTGAACTACGTCGGCAAGTCCTACGGCACCCTGCTCGGCGCCACCTACGCGGGCCTCTTCCCGTCCCGGGTCGGCCGGGTGGTGCTGGACGGTGCGATGGACCCCTCGTTGAACTCGGTGACCGGCAACCGCACCCAGGCGGCCGGCTTCGAGACCGCGTGGAACTCGTTCGTCCAGGACTGCGACAGCCGCTCCGACTGCCCGATCGGATCGACCGCCCAGCAGGCCGGCCAGCAGCTCGACTCGCTGCTCGCGCAGTTGGAGAAGCAGCCGATGTCCACCGACGGCGGCCGCAAGCTGACCGAGGCGCAGGCCGTGACCGGGGTGATCGAGTCGATGTACGCCGACTTCCTCTGGCCCGACCTGCGCTCCGCGCTGGCCGCCGCCAAGAGCGGTGACGGCGGGGCGCTGCTCGCCCTCTCCGACTCGTACTACGAACGCTCGGCGGACGGCAGCTACCCCAACCTGATGTTCGCCAACATGGCCGTCAACTGCCTCGACCTGCCGCCGGCCTTCGGCTCACCGGCCGACGTCGAGCGCGCCGTGCCGCAGTTCCAGCAGGCCTCGCCGCACTTCGGGCGGGACATGGCCTGGATGGCGCTGTCCTGCGCCTACTGGCCGGTCAAGGCGACCGGCACGCCGCACACCGTCAAGGCCGCCGGGGCCGGGCCGATCGTGGTGGTCGGCACCACCCGGGACCCGGCCACGCCCTACGCCTGGGCCCAGGCGCTGGCCGGGCAGCTGGCGTCCGGCCGGCTGATCACCTACGACGGGGACGGGCACACCGCCTACGGCCGCGGCAGCGACTGCGTGGACTCGGCGATCAACCACTACCTGCTGGAGGGGCAGCCGCCGGCTGCCGGGCTGCGCTGCTCGAAGTGAGGGCCGGCGCGGGCGTTGCCGCAGGCGCTGCCGGTGCTCCTGGTGCGGCGGGTGCGGCGGGTGCGGCGGGTGCGGCGGGTGCCGCCAGCATCGCCAGCCAGTCGTCGAGCAGCCGGACCTGACGCTCCGGCGGGAACTCCTCCGGCGCCAGCAGCGCCTGGGTGATCAGCCCCAGGGTGAACGACTGGGCGGCGGCGGCCAGGTCCGCGGCCGCCGCCCCCACCGGCAGCTCGCCGCGCGCCTGCGCGGCGCCGACGTGCGCAGCGAGCCGGCTGCGCGAGCGGCGGTAGCGGGCGGCGTGCTCCGCGGCGAGCTCCGGGTCGGCGAGCGCGACGTCCCAGGAGCTGACCCAGATGCGGTTCGCGTCGGCGGCCTCCGCGGTCAGCGGCAGGATGTCGACCAGTGCGGTGCGCAGCGCGGCCAGCCCCTCGGCGGGCGGCGTGCGGCGCGGGCGTTCCTCGTTGCGCTGGTCGAGCACCTCCAGCGCGGTGCGCAGCAGGGCCTGCTTGTTCGGGAAGTAGTGGGTGAGCAGCCCGGTCGAGGCGCCCAACTCGGCGGCGACCGCGCGCAGCGTCAACCCGCCGAAGCCGCGGGCCGCCAGGACGCGCCAGACGGCCTCGGACACATCGCGGCGGCGGGCGTCGTGATCTCCACGGGCGGGTGTCATGGGCGCTATGGTACCTACCAAACGTTTGTTATGTACTCGGAGGTCCCGCCGCATGTTCGCCATACCCCTCTCCGACGCCCTCCCCGCCGAGCTGCGCCCGCTGGAGCCCTGGCACGCCGAGGAGTTCCTCGCCCACATGGACCGGGCCCGCGCCAACCTGGACCGGTTCATCTCCTTCGCCTCGCTCTCCACCGACCCCGACTCCGCCCGGGCCACCCTGCAGCGCTACGCGGACATGGCCGCCGCCGGCACCGGCCGGATCCTCGGCATCTGGTTGGACGGCACCCTGGTCGGCGGTGTGATGTTCTTCAACCTCGACGCCAGGCACCTCCACTGCGAGATCGGCGTCTGGGCCGAGCCAGCCGGGGAGGGGCTGGGCCTGATCTCGGCCGGCGTCCGGCAGTTGCTCGAGCACGTCGTGGTGGAGCGCGGCATGCAGCGGGCCGAGTGGTTCAGCAGCACCGCCAACGCGCGCAGTCGCGCCGTGGCACAGCGGGTCGGCATGCGCCTGGACGGGGTGCTGCGCTCCTACTACCTGCACAACGGGGTCCGGCACGACAAGGAGGTCTGGTCGATCCTCGCGGACGAGTGGCTGGCCTCGGACCAGCGCCCGGTACGATAACCCGCTCGCATCCATCCCCGAGACCGTTGCCAGGGAGCCCGTCGTGCTGGGAGTCACCAACCTCGCCGCCTACACCCTCGGGGCGCTGCTCATCGTCCTGTTGCCCGGCCCGAACTCCCTCTACGTCCTCTCGGTGGCCGCCCGCCGCGGCATCCGCACCGGCTACCGCGCCGCGGCGGGCGTCTTCCTCGGCGACTTCACCCTGATCAGCCTCACCTCGCTCGGCGCGGCCTCCCTGCTCCGCGCCAACCCGGCGGTCTTCGTCGTGGTGAAGTTCGGCGGCGCCGCCTACCTGCTCTGGATCGGCTTCGGCATGCTGCGCGCCGCCCGGGCCCTCTGGCGCGAACGACGGGCCGCCGCCGACGCGGCGACCACCGAGCCGGCAGACGCCGCGGAGCGGCCGTTCCGCCGGGCGCTGGTGATCAGCCTCTTCAACCCCAAGGCGATCCTCTTCCTGCTCTCCTTCTTCACCCAGTTCGTCGACCCGCACTACGGCACCCCGGCGCTGTCCTTCGCCCTGCTCGGCGGCATCCTGCAGGCCTTCTCCTTCCTCTACCTCTCCACCCTGATCTTCGCCGGCACCCGCCTCGCCACCGCCTTCCGCCGCCGCCGTCGCCTCTCCGCCACCCTCACCAGCGCGGTCGCCCTCCTCTTCGCCGGCTTCGCCGCCAAGCTCGCCGTCTCCTCCGCCTGACCCACCCCCACCCAATCGGGTAGGGATCACCCCCCAGACCTGTGTAGACTGACCCGCGTTGCCGTTACCGATCCCCCTCGGGTGATCTCCACGGCAACGGTGCCGCCTTAGCTCAGTTGGCCAGAGCAACGCACTCGTAATGCGTAGGTCATGGGTTCGAATCCCATAGGCGGCTCGCACGCTGAAGGCCCTGGTCACTTCTCTGACCATGGCCTTTGTCATTCGTTTCTGGTGGTTATCCCGCGGGCCGGTCAGTGGCGGGCTGCTCGGCGGCGCCGGGTGCGCAGTACGGCGGCGGCGCCGGCGGCGATGAGGGTGGTGGCGGTGCCGACGAGGATGCCGGTGTCGCTTCCGTTGCTGGGGCTCGTGGACGGGGTGCCGGGGGCTGATGGGGTCGCGGGGGCGGCGGGTGTGGTCGCGGGAGTGGTGGCCGGGGGTTGGGGCGAGGGTACGGTGTCGGTCGGGGAGACGCTCGGGGTGTCCGTGGGAGGAGTCAGGGGGTTGTCCAGGATGTGCAGGTCGGCACCGTCCGTTCCTTCGTCGACGACGACGTACAGCCTGCTGTGGTCGGCACCCCAGGTCACAAGGCGCGCGGTCACGTAGGAGTACGTCTGCGCCGGCGTGGTGGCGCCAGGGGCGTAGACGGCGACCTTGGACCCGGTGAGGGAGTCCGAGGTGATGGCGATCGCTCCGTCCGCGGAAAGGGCGATCTCGCCGCCAGGTGCCGCGTCGGAGTACTGCCCGACGGGTGACAGGTCGCTGATCCGGAACTCGGCCAGGCTCGCTCCCACGATGTCCTGGCCGTCCGGGGTCAAGGTCAAGGAGGCCGCGTTGCCAACGGTCCCTTCGCGGTGGGCGACCAGTCCGGGGGTGCTGCCGGACATGTCGTAGAGGCTGAGTTGGTACAGGGTCGTCAGCATGCCCTCCGGGCCGAACATGACGCTCCCGCGGACCAGCATGCCGTGGCTTGCACGCAGGCCTCTCACATAGCCGTACGCGGGGTCGCCGACAGGCAGGAACTTGACGGCGGGGTCCGGCTCGGTGGGATCGATGTATCCCAAGAGATTCTTCCCCCGGTCGGGTGCGGAGCCCGAGACGATGACCTTGCCACCGGTTTCGGCAAGCTTCTGGACGTACAGGTCCCCCAGCGCGTACCGAGCGGTCTCCTGCAGCGTGGAGGTGCTGAGTCCCAGGACCTCGGAGCTGCCGGTGGGGCCGTCGGCGACGTACACCGTGGCGCCGTCGTCGGAGAGTGCCATGCTCGTCGGGCTGTCCAGCGGCACCGTGGTGATGGTGTTCCCGTCGAGGTCGTCGACGAGCAGGCCGTCCCTGTCGATGAGGTAGAGGTGCTGGTGCGCGGCGTCCACGACGAGCGCGACGCTGCCGCCGGCGAGGTGGACGGTGTCGTCGGCTCGGGCTGGTGGTGCGGCCAGGACGGGTGTGACCAGTGCGAAGGCGGTCAGCAGGGCCGCCAGGGCGGTGGCCGAGCCCGGTGGGCGGGTGTGACGGCGCATGACGACTTCCCCCCTGTGTCGAGTGTCCGGTGCGGGGCACCAGGTGACGCCCGGTCCGCCGGTGGAGCGGCGGACCGGGCGGTCGGGTCAGTACCTCAGTTGCAGGGCGATGTACGAGACGTCGGTGGCTGCGATCGGCAGCGCCGAGTCGGTCCAGGAGCTCTGGTCGGTGTGGACCTCGTGGATGGTGCCGTTCTCCACGGCCTCGATGATCCGGTCGTCGGTGGCGCTGACCTTGACCGAGAGGTTGTTGATGCCGAGGGCGGCAGCCGGTACGACCCCGTCGTGCCAGCCGGTCGAGTCGCTGTAGATCTCGTGCAGCTGACCGCTCTCGACGGCCTCGATCACTCGCTGGTGTTCCTGGTTGTAGCTGAAGCTCAGCGTGCTGATGTTGCCGCCGACGCCGTCGATCGGGTTGTCGTGCCAGCCGTCCGCGGCCGAGTAGATCTCGTGCAGCACGCCGCCCTCGTTGGCCTCGATGACGCGGGCGCCCGACAGGTTGTAGGAGAACGACATCGCGTAGACGTTCGGTGCCACGCCGTCGACCGGGTTGTCGTGCCAGCCGTCCGCGGCCGAGTAGATCTCGTGCAGCCTGCCGTTCTCGATCGCCTCGATGACGCGGGCGCCCGTCGGGCTGTACGAGAAGGCGAGCGCGCTGATGTTCGGCCCGGCGCCGTCGATCGGGTTGTCGTGCCAGCCGTCCGCGGCCGAGTAGATCTCGTGCAGCACGCCGCCCTCGACCGCCTCGATGACCCGCTGGCCCGCCGGTCCCGTGGCGAAGCCGATCGGGCCGACGGTGCCCGCGCCGGAGGTCACCACGCCGTCGTGGAGGACGCCCGCCGGGTCGTTGTAGATCTCGTGCAGCACGCCGCCCTCGACCGCCTCGATCACGCGCTCGGGGGTCGCCTGGACGCTGACCGTCAGGGTGCGTGAGGAGGCCGCCGAGCGGCCGTGGTCGTCGGTCACCGTCTCGGTGACGGTGTACTGGCCAGTGGTGGCGTAGGCGTGGGTGAACGGCGCAGGCCGGCCGGGGCCGTCGAACGAGGCGCTCTGGCCGTCGCCGAAGTCGAAGCTGTACTTGGCGACCGGCCAGGGGCTCGTGCTCGCGTCGGTGAACTTCACCGTGGGAGCGTTGCTGTCGTCCTCCTCCCAACCCCACGAGGGGATGATCGGTGAGGCATCCGGGATGGTCGCCGTGGTGGTCTGCGTCCGGGTGACGCCAGTGGGGTCGATGACGGTGAACGTGACGGTGTAGGTACCGGGAGCCGGGTAGGTGTGCTCCACCCAGGAGTCGGGGTGGGACGCGGGGTCGAGCTTGGGGCTGCCGTCCCCGAAGTCCAGGGTCCCGGTCAGTCGGGTTCCGGTGGCCTGGGACCACGGCGCCCGGACCGACCACCTGACAACTGCGGCGAGCGGCTGGGTGCTGTCCGCCTGCGCCTCCAGCTCGGTGATGGCCAGCGGGTTCTGCAGCTCGATCGCGCCGCGGTCCACGTAGCCCGGGCCCGTACCGGTGTTGGGGGCCAGCGGGTCGTCGACGCGCGGGTTGCCGTCGATGTCGGTGTCGAGCTCACCAGGCGCGGTCGCATCGGCCGAGTCGGTGCCGGCCGTCTCCGTGGTCGGTTCGACGGGGTCGTTCTCGGCGACGTCGTGGCCGCCCTGACCGGTGGCCGCCGCGAACTGGCTCGGCGAGCCGAAGCTGCCACTGCCCCAGGCGTAGGGCGTGACGCCCGTCAGCACGCGGACCACGTTGTAGTCCACCTTGGTGCCGGTGGTCGATCCGCCCGATACCACCAGGTCGGGCTGGCCCTGACAGGTCGTCTTGTCGTTCGTGACGACGACGTTGTTCTCGATCGTGGAACCGGCCGAGGCACCGGCGAGCGTGATGCCGCTCTGACAGTCCACGGCGATCGTGTTGCTGGTCACCACCGTGCCGGGGGCATCGGTGACGACCACCCCGCCGGACTGCTGGCCGGCGCGGACCTCGTTCGTCGTGACGACCGCTCCGGTGACCCCGGCGTCCACGGAGACGCCGACCGAGCCGACGCTGACGAAGCGGTTGCGGCTGATCCGCGCGTCCGAGGTCTTCCCGGTGAGCCGGATGCTCGGCGAGCCGCTGGTGCCCGCGGCAGCCTTGCCCGCGTCCTCGAGCATGTTGGAGTCCAGGACGATCCTGGAGGAGTCCGAGACCAGGACGGCTTCCTGCGGCGTCTCGAAGAACAGCCCGCTGATGGTGACGTCGTGGACGCCGGAGAGCACGAACGCGTGCGGGAGCGCCGGCGCATTGGCGACCCCGGCGTTGCCGCCCACCCACGCCGATGCCTGCGCGGCGGTCGCGGCGCCCTTGAAGGTGATCGGGTGCCCCGGTGTACCGGAGTGGGTGACGGTCACCTGCTCCGGATAGCTCGTCGACGGGGCGAGCAGCACGGTCTGCCCGGGCTGGGCGACGTCGGCGGCCGCCTGAACGGTACAGAACGGCTGCGCCTGGGTGCCCCCGCCGCTGTCCGAGCAGTGGGGCGCGGCGTTGTTGACGTACAGGGTGGCGGAGTCGGCGTGGGCGACGAACGCCGGCAGTGCCGTTCCGAGGATGGTGGAGCTGACGATCGCGGCAGCGAGGCCGATGTTGCGGCGTCTGGGCAAGGTTGGTTCCCGGGAGAGTGACCGGCAGAGGGCTGGTCAGCGGAGCTGGAGTGAACAGCGGTCAGGGCCGCTCGGCGGGCCGGCCGGTCGCATCGGCGTGCGCGACCGAGCTCCGGCAGTGCCGTTCCGAAGACGGTGGAGCTGGTGATGAAGGCGGCGACGTCGAGGTGACGACGTGCCGGCAAGTTCTGGCCCCCCAGAGGATGCGTGCGTCGGAGTTCCCCCGACGATCGGAGGATCTCCGATCGCTTGCCGACGCACGAAGCAGTATCCAGGAGGCTCGGACGTCCACGGAGGTGGGGTGGTCTTTTGGTGTGCGCTGAGGGGAGGGGTCGTCGCGCGGTGGCGGGCTGCGCGGCGGTGCCGGCGCGGGTCAGGGGCTGGTCGTGGCGGACGCCGCGGTGGCGAGGGTGGTGGCGGTGGTGCGGCCGGCCTGGTGGGCGTGGGGGATGCGGGTGGGGCGGCAGCGGTTGAGGTGGGGGTCGTACTCGGTCATGATCACGCCCGCGTGGTCGGAGGCGGGCGTCTCCAGGTGGGCCGGCCAGCCGTGGGAATGCAGGGCGTCGCGGAGTTCGGTGGAGTGGTGGGCGCTCACCTGGGTGTCCGTGGTGCCGTGGACCAGCCGGATGGGGCGGGGCGGGACGGCGGTCGTGCGGGACAGCTCGGTGAGCGGGCTGGTGCCGGTGATCCGCGACGGGCGGTCGTAGCGGCCCGCGATGCCGACCGCGGCGGTCGGGCGCCAGCCGTCGACGGCGTCCGGGGCCAGGGCGATGCTGATCGCGGGCGAGGCGCCGGCCGACCAGCCGGCCAGGACGGTGCGGTCGGGATCGCCGCCGTGCGAGGCGGCGTGGTCGCGGACGTAGCGGAGGGAGTCGAGGAGGTGGGCCCGGCCGCCGTCCTCGGCGTCGGGGCGCCAGTCGGGAACGCAGACGAGCAGGCCGAGCCCGGCCGCCGCCCGGGCCAGCGGGGCCAGGACGTCCCGCTCGTCGGGGCCGACGCCGTGCCAGAGCAGGACCACGGGTGCCGGGCCGGCGGTCGGTGCGGGCTGGTAGATGTCGATCGCCTGGGCGTCGGTGCCGTAGGTCGCGGTGGTGACTTCGAGGTCTGCCGTCATGGTGTCCATCATCCGCGAAATACGCTGGCCGCCATGGACTGGCTGGAGCGGGTGGCGAAGTTGCGGCGGTGGGCGGGGAACGGGGCGCGGGCGCCGCACAAGCCGTTGTTGTTGCTGTACGCGCTCGGTAGCTATCAGCGCGATGCCGGTGGGGAGTTGCGGTACAGCGTGGTGGAGGAGGAACTCAAGCGGCTGCTGGCCGAGTACGGGCCGGCGCATCCGACGACGCCGGCCTATCCGTTCCACCACCTGGTCAACGACGGTGTGTGGGAGGTCAGGACCGACCTGGGCGAGGGGAGCCCGGGCAGTGGGGTCGGGGTGCTGCGGTCGAGCGGGGCCACCGGGCGGCTGGCGTCGGACCTGCGGGCCTCGCTGGTCCGGGAGCCGTCGCTGCTGGGGCGGCTGGTGCGGGTGCTGCTGGACGCGCACTTCCCGCCGTCGCTGCACGTGGAGCTGTGCGAGGCGGTCGGGCTGGACCTGGAGTCGGCCGAGACCGGGGCCGTGAGTGGCGCCGAGGCCGCGGTGCGGCGGCAGCGGGACCGGCGGATGCGTGAACTGATACTGACGGCCTACGAGTTCCAGTGCGCGTTCTGCGGTTATGACGGGATGCTCGGCGCGAGCGCGGTGGGGTTGGAGGCCGCGCACGTGCGGTGGTGGTCGCACGACGGGCCGGACGAGGTCGACAACGGGCTGTGCCTCTGCTCGCTGCACCACAAGCTGTTCGACAAGGGCGTGTTGGGGGTCGGGGACGGTCACCGGATCCTGGTCTCGCAGCGGTTCGTCGGACGCAGCGAGGCCAGTCGCCGGCACGTGCTGGCGCTCACCGGTCGGCCGGTGATCGGACCGCAGCCGGGCGTGCTCCCGGTGGCGCGGCGGCACCGGGAGTGGCATGCGCGGCAGGTGTTCCACGGCGCGGCGCGGGAGGCTGGCTAGGGGTGGAGCGGGTGGCGGAGTCAGGGCTGGGGCGGGTGCTCCCGCCTCGCGTCAGGGCAGGTGGTGGACGGTGAGGTGGTCGTCGGTGGTGGTGAGGAGGTGGCGGATGCCGGTGCGGTGGAGGAGGGGGCGGTGGTGGTGGAGCGGGCGGCCGGGGTGGAGGGGGAGGTAGGGGCAGCCGTGTTTGCGTAACGCGAGGATGCTGGTGACGGTGAGCCAGCCGGGTTCGAGGTGGAGGCCGACCAGGGTGCCGCGGGGGATCCGGGCGTGGTCGAGTTCGGTGGCGATGCGGTCGCGGGCGGCGGCGAGGTCGCGGTAGGTGAGGGTGAACTCGCCGTCGCGCAGGGCGATGGCGTCGGGGGTGCGGGCGGGGGCCGGCATCACGGCACCACCAGGATCGGTGAGGGCGCGCTGCGGGCCAGGGCGGCGCCGACGCGATCGGTGAGCAGGCGGTGCCAGTGCGGGGCGGAGGCGCCGACCACGATGAGGTCGGCCTGGTAGCGGCGGGCCGACTGGCGGAGCGCCGAGCGGGGGCCGGCTGCGCTGACCAGCAGTTGCCAGTGCACCTCCAGTCCGAGCAGCAGCGATTCGGCCTGGGCGTGCAGCCGGCGGATCCGGCGTTCGCGCGGGACGGCGTGGGTCGGCCAGGGGGCCGGGTCCTCACCGGCCAGCACCAGGAGCAGGTCGGCGCCGGTGCGGGCGGCGTGGCCGGCCGCGTAGGCGAGCGCGCGGTCGCTGCGCCGGCTGCCGTTGAAGCCGACGACGACGAGGTGTCCGTGGTACGGGGTCATGGTCGGTCTCCCCCCGGGGAGGCCGCGACCGCGGGGCCGCGGTCCGTGTGCGGCGGACCGGGGCCCCACGGTCGCGGGGTCGGGACGTCTGGGACGTCGGGGTGAAGGGACCTCAGGGAGGTCAGGACATCTGGACGATCTTGACGACCATCAGGACCACCGCGACCACCAGGTAGGCGCGCAGGGTCAGCAGGCCGGCCTTGCGCAGCGGGGAGAAGGCCGGGCGGGTCAGGGTGTCCAGCGCGGGGGTGCGCCAGGCCAGCTGCTCCTCGGTGAGCAGGGCCTTGCGGTCGGCCCGGTCGAGGGGCTCGGTCGCCCGGTCGCCGGCCGGCGTGCTGCCGCCCTGCGTGCTGCCGTGCTGCGTGCGGGAGCGCAGCACCACCAGCGCGCCGCCGACCACGCCGATCCCGGCGCCGATCGCGAAGCCCAGCTCCAGGGTGCCGGTGCTCAGCGAGGGCCAGAAGACGGTGGCGGTGAGCGAGAGGGAGAGCAGCACCAGGGTCCAGACGATCACCCCGGCGACGATGTTCTGCTTGACGGTGTTGACCCAGGGCCCGAGCACCGGGCGGTCGTTGCAGAGCAGCACCAGGAAGACGGTGGCCGACGGCAGCAGCACGCCGGCGAGCGCCTGCACGCCCTGCGTGATCAGGCCCTGGACGTGGTCGTCGGTGGTGAGGGTGATGGTGGCGGAGAGGGCGATCAGGCCCGCGTAGCCGACGTAGAAGAGCTTGGCCTCGGAGATCTTCCAGTGCAGCGAGTGCCGCTTCTTGAAGGTGTCACCGAGGGTGTAGGTGGTGGCCAGGCTGACCGCGTTGGCGCCGACCAGGGCCGCGTCCAGCAGGATGATCGCGAAGAGCGAGCCGATCAGGTGGCTGCCGTGGCTCTTCAGGCCCTGCGCGACGGTGCCGGCGTCCTGGTACTGGCCGAACAGGTCGGTGCCCTGGAAGACGAAGGCGGCGGTGGCCATGATCGCGATGGCGCCGATCATCACCACGGCGATGCCGATCCACAGGTCGGCCTTCTCGTACTTGATCCAGCGCGGGGTGATCCGCTTGTCGACCACGTTGGACTGCTGGAAGAAGAGCTGCCACGGCGCGACGGTGGTGCCGACGATGGAGACGATGAGCAGCAGCAGCGTGGAGTCGAGGCCACCGGGGAACTGCGGGATGAAGCCCTTGGCGGTGTCGGTGGCGCTCGGGTGCGACAGCAGCACCATCGGGAACATCAGCACGTTGAGCGCGATCAGGCAGAACAGGAACCGCTCCCAGCGGCGGAACGAGCCGCCGGCCACCACGGCGAAGAGCAGCACCGCCGCCAGCGGCACCGAGACGTAGTTCGAGATGCCGAAGTACCCCAGCGCCTGGGTGACGCCGATGAACTCGGTGACCAGGGTGAGCGCGTTCACGATGAACAGGTCGCCGACGCTGAACATGCCCCAGAACTTGCCGAACCGCTGGAAGATCAGCCGCGCGTGGCCGACCCCGGAGACCGCCCCGAGCCGGACCACCATCTCCTGGTTGACGTAGAGCACCGGGACGAGCAGGGCCAGCGTCCAGACCAGCTTCATGCCGTAGTTCTGGCCGGCGTTGGCGTAGGTGCCGACGCCGCCGGCGTCGTTGTCGCCGACCATCACGATCAGGCCGGGACCCATGATCACCAGGAGTGTGCGGACCCGCTCCCACCAGGTTCTGCGGCGTCCGGTGTCGTCCTGGCGGATGGTGCCGAGGGCACCGACGATGTCTCCGACGTGCGCGCTGTCGAGCACGGCAGTCGAGGGCGCGGTGTCCGGCCCGGGCTCCTGGCCCGGGGTGGGGCGCGTGCTGCTGATGGTCATGGGAATCCTCGTGTGACGTGCCCGGAGGCGGGCAGCGCGAAGCCGCGTCCGTGTCGAGTGAGGCGACGCGGGCGCAGGGAGCAGCGCTGAAGGGCGGAGTGGCGGGCCGTACGTGGGCCGTAGGTGGGTCGGGTGCCGCGGGACGGGCGGAACGGGACGGGCGAACGGGACGGACGGCCGGAGCCGTGGAGCGGTACGACACCCTCCACGTAAGAGTTTCGGCACTGCACGGCGTATCCCCACCCACCTTGGGCGGGAAGCCACTTGGGGTCACCCCTTAAGCCGAGGAGACCTGTCCTGACCCTGGGCGTCTCTCGACGTCGTCGGGTCAGTGGCCTGTATCCGCGCAGACGCCTCACCGAACGAGGTGTCGCGGCGAACAGTATGGACCGTCCCGGGAAGGGCCTGTCAACCAGTCAACAGGCATCCTTGATGCCGGACTTGCGAGTTCAAAAACGGCCCCTATAGTGGCCCGCGTTCGCTGCGCAGGATGCGCCTCGGCTTCTTTGGCGTACCCTCCAACTGGCCTTGAGTACAAGGAGGTTGGTCATGACCAGCCTGACGATCGCGCGACCCTCCAGCACCCCCGCCCCGGGTTCGGCCCGCGGTTGCCTGCGGCTCGTGCTGGGCGACGGGGTGCCCCGGCTCTACCTGCTCGACCCGCGGGACTTCGCCGCCACCACCTCGCCCGAGGTCGCCTACGACGCCCGGGTGCACACCGCCTACCTGTTGACCCTGCAGGGCCACCGCCCCGAGTGGCTGGCCCAGCACCTCGACCTGCCGGCGGTCGCCGCGCACCGGATCGCCGACCACGCCCGGCGCTGTGGTCCGCGGGGGTCGGGCGAGCTGCCGCCGGTCTGCTGAGGCTCGCCTTGCTCCGGCGGGGCTGGTCGGACTGCTCCGAGACAAGGATCAAGGGCGGGATGGTCAAGGTTTAGTAAATGCGGCAAGCGTTCGGTCCGGGTGGGGCTAAGCTTGTGGAGGTTTGAAAGGCACCTCGTTCGGTGAGGCGTCTTCACGGACACAGGCCACTGATCCCAACCGTCGAGAGACGCTCCGGATCAGGACAGATCTTCCCGACCTAAGGGTTGATCCCAAGTGGCTTCTGGCTCGAAGAGCCGGATCACGCCGTGAAGTGCCAAAGCTCTGACGAGTTGGGGTGAGCCGGCCCTTGGGGGGCGGGCGAGCTCCTTGCCGTGTCGTACTGCGTCGCGATAGTCGCGCGCACCGGCCGGGAGGAGGCGAGAGACATACATGGATTGCAGTAGTCCGGGCCACAGTAGCCCCTACCCCCGCTTGTCCTCGTACTTCTTCGGCTCGCGGTAACCACCTTCGCTACGCGTTCTCCTGTCAGCACATCACCTCCTGCCTCGTTCGGCCTGCCCTGGTGTCGGCCTGCGTTGCTTCGTGCTGTGCGGGTTCGTAGCGAGGATTGCTGCCGCGTGCCCCCGAACTCCCCCTGAATACGTGGGGGCTGAGGGAGGTTCACATGACCACCAACGCCACGATCGACACGAAGGTTCCGGCCCCGCAGAACAGCGCGGTCCTGGACGAGGCGCACCTGGGCGACATCCAGGGTGCGCTGGGCACGATCAAGCTCGACGACAACGGTGAGCGCCGGGGTCTGTCGGCGAAGCTGAAGACCCTGCTGGCCATCGTCGGCCCGGGCCTCATCGTGATGGTCGGCGACAACGACGCCGGCGCGTTCTCCACCTACGGCCAGGCCGGCCAGAACTACGGCACCCACCTGCTGTGGACCCTGCTCCTGCTGGTGCCGGTGCTGTACGTCAACCAGGAGATGGTGCTGCGCCTGGGCGCGGTGACCGGTGTCGGGCACGCCCGCCTGATCCTGGAGCGGTTCGGCAAGTTCTGGGGCGCGTTCAGCGTCATCGACCTGTTTCTGCTGAACGCCCTGACCCTGGTGACGGAGTTCATCGGGATCACCCTGGCGGCCGGGTACCTGGGCCTGCCGAAGGTCGGTTCGGTCGTGCTGGCGGCGGCGATCATCATCGCCTCGGCGTTCACCGGCTCGTTCCGGCGCTTCGAGCGGATCGCGGTCGGGCTGTGCGCCGGGTCGCTGCTGCTGGTGCCGATCTACTTCATGGTCCACCCGAAGACCTCGCAGATGGCGCACGACTTCGTGGTGCCGAACATGCCGGGCGGCACGGGTCAGCTGGCGACCGTGATGCTGCTGATCATCTCCATCGTGGGCACCACCGTCGCGCCCTGGCAGCTGTTCTTCCAGCAGTCGTACGTGATCGACAAGCGGATCACGCCGCGGTTCATGAAGTACGAGAAGGCCGACCTGTGGATCGGCATCGTGATCGTGGTCGTCGGTGGTGCCGCGCTGATGGGCTTCTCCGCGGCGGCGTTCGCCGGCACCGACCAGTTCGGGAACTTCACGGACGCGGGTGCGGTGGCCAAGGGCCTGGCAGACCACTCGGGCAAGCTGGTCGGCGTGCTGTTCGCGATCGCGCTGCTGGACGCCTCGATCATCGGTGCCTTCGCGGTCTCGCTGTCGACGGCGTACGCGATCGGTGACGTCTTCGGCCTCAAGCACTCGCTGCACCGTGGGGTCGGTGGCGCGAAGGGCTTCTACGCGGTGTACGCGGGTCTGGTGTGCGCGGCGGCCGCGATCGTGCTGGTCTCCTCCGACCACACGCTGGGTCTGTTGACCCAGGGCGTGCAGGTGCTGGCCGGTGTGCTGCTGCCCTCCGCCTCGGTCTTCCTCCTGCTGCTGTGCAACGACCGCCAGGTGCTGGGTCCGTGGACCAACGGGCCGAAGGTCAACGCCTTCACCTCCGCGGTGGTCGGCGTGCTGGTGAGCCTGTCGATCATCCTGACCGCCTCGGTGCTCTTCCCGGACATCAACTCGAAGCAGATCCTGGACATCATGGCCGGCTGCGGCGTGGTCGGGGTGGCGGCCGCCGGGTTCGCCTTCACCCGCAAGCGCACCGCCACTGCCGAGGACCCGATCGACCGCACTGGCCGGGACAACTGGCGGATGCCCCCGCTGGAGACCCTCACCCGCCCGGTGATGTCCAGCGGCCGCAAGATCGGCATGGGCGCGCTGCGCGGCTACCTGTTCATCGCGATGATCCTGGTCGTCGTCAAGCTCGTCCAGAGCGCCCTCGGCCACTGAGGCCGCTGGGGCCGCTGGGCCCTGGGGCCCTGAGCGAGTAGGGCCCCCGCGGTATGCGCTGAGGCTCGGCAGACGCCGAGCGACCGTCGAGCCTCAGCCGCCGCCCCTCTGATTGCGCGCCGCATCCGGCGCTTCCCGAACGGGCTGCCGAGCAGCCTTTCGCTGAGCAAGCCCCCGTTCCTCCCGCTCTTTCATCCAGACGCAGGCTCCATCGTGCGAAGCGTCGGCTTCGCCATGCCCGCGTGCGCGTGACGTGCGCGCACGCCGTCCACGGAGGTGACTCCCCGTGTCCGTTTTCACGTTCCACACCGCGCTCCCGGCCGCCCGGCCGCGCCCCGCGATCCACCTCGGTGGCTTCGTCAGGGCCCGCGCGTACCTGGCGCAGGTGCTGACCCGGCTCGCCGACAGCCCGCTGCAGAGCCCGGTGCTGCACGCCCTCCCGCCCGCCGCGCCACACCCGCACCCGGTCGAGCGCCGCGCGCAGGTCCGGCTGGCCGCCCAGTGGCACGCCGTGACCGACGCCGCCGGCGCGGTCCAGCTGGAAGCCGCCTGGCGCGTCGAGCACTGAACCGAGAGGAGCCGTACTGATGCCGCTGCACTACCCCCGGGTCCAACTCGTCTTCTCCGATACCGCCTTCCAGTCCGCGCCGGCCGGCCCAGGCGCCGCCGCAGTCGCCGAGGTGCCGGCCCGCCGGCTGGCGGCCTCCGGTGTGGTGGTCGACATCGACCAGCGCATCGCGACCGTAGCGGGCCGCAAGCTCGACCTCACCTTCCTGGAGTTCGAGCTGCTGGCCCACCTGATGGCCCAGCCCAGGCGGGTGCTCTCCCGCAGCCAGCTGATGCAGGCCGTCTGGGGTCGCCCGGACCTGGGCGACACCCGCACGGTCAGCACGCACGTCGCCCGGATCCGCCGCAAGCTCGGCCCGGACCACCGCGACACGATCAGCACGGTCCGGCAGATCGGGTACAAGTTCGATCCGTCCATGGCCCGGACCGCCTGACGCACGGTTCCGCCGTCCCCGTCGTCCCCGTCGTCCCTGTCGTCCCTGTCGTCCCTGTCGTCCCTGTTGTTCCGTCGTTCCCGTCGATTCCCGAGGAGGTGCTCCCATGCACGCCCTGACCACGACCGAATTCCTGCTCCGGCTCGGCACCGGCGTCCTGTGCGGGGCGCTGATCGGGGTCGAGCGCCAGTGGCGGGCCCGGATGGCCGGCCTGCGCACCAACGCGCTGGTCGCCACCGGTGCCACGCTCTTCGTGCTGTACAGCGAGGCGGTCGGCGACGCGAGCAGCCCGACCCGGGTGGCCTCCTACGTGGTCTCCGGGATCGGGTTCCTCGGCGGTGGCGTGATCCTGCGCGACGGTGCGAGCGTGCGCGGCCTCAACACGGCGGCCACGTTGTGGTGTTCGGCCGCCGCCGGGGTGCTGGCCGCGTCCGGGAAGTTGGCCTTCGCGGTGCTGGGCACGCTGGCCGTGCTCGCCGTCCACTTCGTCGGCCGCCCGGCCGGGCGCCTGCTCGACCGGGCCCCGGCCGCCGGCACCGACCCGGATGCTGCGGTCGAGGCCAACGTGCACCTGCGCTGTGACCGTGCCACCGAGACCCACATCCGGGCCCTGCTGCTCCAGGCGCTCAGCACCTCCGGCCTCACCCCCACCGGCCTGCGGGCCCGCCGCGAGAGTGCGGAGACCACCAGCCTGCGGGCCTCCCTCTCGGTCAGCGGGGACGTCGCGTGCGCGCTGGAGCAGGTGATCTCCCGGCTCTCGCTGGAGCCCGGGGTGCGTGACCTGCACTGGCACCTGGACGAGGAGGAGGACGTTCACCAGGCGATGGCCTGAGTGGGCGGTGTGTGGTGGGCGGCTCGGGTTGGGGAGAGGTGAGTTGGGTATGCGGTGGAGCTGGCGTCGACCGTTTGCGGTGCACGGGCGGAGGCCGCCGCGGTTCCAGCCGCTGCCGGTGGTGACCGAGGTCGAGGACTGGTACACCCCCGACACCATGGCGGGGTTCCCGCTGGAGGAGGTGCAGCCCTACCTCGGCAGCTGCCCGCTGGGGCGGGTGCACACCGGGTGGGTGCTGGCCATCCACCGGCACGAACCGGCCTGGATCGCCGGGCACCTGGACCTGCCGGAGCCGCTGGCCGAGGTCCTGGTGGCGGCGGCCGAGCGGCGGGTGTGAGGGGTGGGTGCCGGCGCCGGCTCGGACAGCGTGGTCAGAGCGCGCCCAGCAGCCAGGTCAGCTCCAGCTCGCGGGCGGTCAGCCCGGCCGCCTCGCGGAGCTGGTCGGCCTTCGGCACCGGGCGGCAGTTCGCCGGCGAGGGTGAGCGCCGCCGCGGCCGTCTGCGGGCGGGCGCCCAGGGCGGCGCGCAGCTGGTAGGACCTGCGCAGGTGGTCGATGCCCTGCGCGCGGTCCTGCTCCAGCAGGTGGTCGCCGAGGTGGCGCACGGCGTAGGACTCCAGCAGCACGTCGCCGTGCTTCCGGGCGTGTTCCAGCGCCTGCCGGTAGGCCGGTTCGGCGGTCTGCGGGTCGTCGTCGATGTTGTCGGCGAGGATGCCGAGCCAGAAGTCGGCCCAGCCCGCCAGGTGCACGTCGGACCTGGCCTGGGTGAAGCCCGCGCGGGCGTGCTGGAGGTCGTCGGTGCGCGGGTTCAGGTCGAACAGCAGCCGCGCGTACCGGATCTGCGCGCCAAGGTATCCGGCGAGCACCGGTCGGGTCGGGGCGAGCGCGCTGACCGCCTCCTCCGCCGCATCGCCGCCGCTCAGGCGCCACCAGAAACCGTCCACCAGGATCTCCGCGC
This sequence comes from Kitasatospora sp. LaBMicrA B282, assembly GCF_050325825.1. Lineage (NCBI taxonomy): Bacteria > Bacillati > Actinomycetota > Actinomycetes > Kitasatosporales > Streptomycetaceae > Kitasatospora > Kitasatospora sp. LaBMicrA B282. Next base: position 22,244 of record NZ_JBNQTI010000064.1, on the reverse strand, counting down.
GCTCCGCGGCGGCGTCCGGCGGCAGGACGGCGAGGGCCTGGTCCCACTGGCCCGCACGGTGCAGGGTTCGCGCGACGGCCGTCGCCCCGTCCATCGTGACCATCGGCCGCTGCCACGCCGCCGGTTGCGCGCGCTTCCACGTCGACGACTCCCGCAACCGCACCCGGCGGTTCTGCTCCAACGCCTGCGCCAGCCGGACCACGGTCGCCGCCCACCGCGCGCGGCGCAAGGCGGCGGGGTAGCGCGTCGGCGGTGGGGTCAGCGGCGGGTGCGGTCGCGGATGCCGGCGCGGAGTTGGGCGACCAGGCCGGCGGATGCTCTTGCTTCGCCGCGGCAGCGGAGGCAGCGGCCGTCGCGGAGTTCGGTTGTGGCGCACGGGCCTTGGCAGGTGCGGCAGGCTGCTGCGGTCCGGAGGGCGGGGCCGGGCACCGTCGGTAGCGGGGGCAGTGGGGGCAGCCGGTCGAGCAGCCGACGGCGGGCGAACGCGCCCGGGCACTGCACGGTGGCGGGCAGGCCGTTGGTGAGCGCGAACCGGAACTGCTCCTCGGTCACCCCGCGGGCGAACCACTCGGCGGCGAGGGCTTCCAACTCCTCGCACTCGGCGGCGGAGAGCATCATCCGCTTGTCGGCTGCGGCGAGCGAGGCCAGCGCCCGGTAGGAGAAGGAGCGCGCCGGGGGCGCGGGCACGGGGTCCGCGCTACCACCGGTTCGGCGGTCGCGGAGGAAACGCTCCCACCAGGTGGCGTTGCGGGCCGTGCGGGAGAAGTAGGTCCGGGAGACCCAGCGGGTGATGCCCTCACCGACCGTTTCGCGCACCCGGAGGAGATGGCCGAGCCGCGCGAGCATGCGGAATGCGGAGCGGACGGCCTGCTGCCCGTAGCGGGGTTGAGCGGCCGCGATGGACTTCGCGTCGATCGCCGACCCGTCGGGCAGCGCATCGAGGAGCGTGGCCAGGTAGGCCTCGCGCTCGGGCAGGTGCGCGAAGGTGTCGCGGGATGTGGGGAGCTGGGACGGCGCGGAACGCTTGCCGTAGCCGGGCGCGGCGGTAGGGTGGCTGTTAGCCATGGATCGGGTTCCTTTAGCTGTCGATCTCGGTCAGACCCCCGTTTGGTGTTGCGAGCACCGGGCGGGGGTTGTTTCTTTTCCTCGCTTCGCGCGAACCGTACACCGCGAGTGCGGTCCGTGGCCAACTGGTGACGATAAGTCATACTCATTGGCCGCGCGGGCTCTTGGGTGGTGGGCGGGAGTAGGCCACCCACCGTTCCATCAAGAAGGGGCTCGGGTGCCGAGGCCCGAAGCTCGGGTGGGTTCAAGCGGTGTGGTGCTGGGTGGCGAAGGTGATGAACTCGGCCCAGGCGGAGGGGGAGAAGGCGAGCTGCGGGCTCAAATATTTGATGTGAGCCTGGCCAGGTAGTCGGCGGAGGTCTCTTGGTTGAGCGCCTGCATCCTGAGCATGCCGTGTCGCTGGGTCAGTATGCCCACTACTTCGGGATCACTGTGTACCACGCTGCTGAATGGAGCCTCCACGTAGGCAAAGTTCTCCCGAGCCGCTGTTTCGAGGAGTACGAAGGTCCCGTCGAGCCCGAAGTATACGAGCGGACCGGCGGGGAGTACCTGGAGCGAGACGTTGCTCAACTCGCTCACTGTCAGCAGATGCTGAACCTGCCTCCGCATTACTGTCGGTCCACCGACCATGCTTCGCAGCGCTGCCTCGTAGATGACATAGCTGAACAAGGCAGGTGTCCCGCTGGTCAGCTTCTTCTGGCGCTCCAAGCGGTGCTGCACACGCTGTTCGGTGGTCTCATCGCTGGCGATCGGGCAGACGCCGTTCATCAACGCGCGCATGTACTCCTCAGTCTGTAGCAGGCCGGGGATCAGCAGCGGATCGAAGGAGTGGATCCCAATCGCCTCGGCTTCGAGGCTCATGTACTCATTGACGCTGGGGCGTCGACGCTCGGGTTGCAGGTAATCGGCACCCGCGAGCAGCCTCCCCTGAGCGCCGAACATCGCGTCCGCGACTTGGAGCAGTCGAATGCTCGGGCGGCGCCGGCCCTGCTCCATCGACTTGACGGTCTCGTAGTCGTAGTCGGCCTCTTGGGCCAGTTGCTCGCGTGAGGTGCCGGAGTGTGTCCGCCACAGTCGCAGTTGATTGCCGCAGTAGCGCCAGGTCGCAGGATGCTCCATGGAATCGCTCATGTGTGGTCCGCCATGCCCATGCTCCTGAGCGTCGAGCACCACCTCCCCCGCTCCGCCCGCAGCGTCAGCCTCTCCCGCGCGTACTTCCGCCGCCAGGCCACCGGCTGGGGCCTTCCCGAGGAGACCGTCGACACCGCGGCGCTGCTCCTCTCCGAGCTGATGACCAACGCCTGCCGGCACGCCCGCTTCCCCCGTGACCGCTACATCGCCGCCCGCTGGACCCTCGACGCCGGGTCCTCCCTCCTCCTCGTCGAGGTCTCCGACGCCGACCGCCGTCTGCCCAGGCCGCGCAGCACCGCTCCTGACGATGAGTCGGGTCGCGGCCTGGAACTCCTCGCCGCCCTCGCCACCACCTGGGGCGCCCACCTGCGCGAGTGCGGCGTGGGGAAGACGGTGTGGTTCACGCTGAAGTACCCCTCCTGAGCGGCCTACCCGCGGGCTCGCACCAGGATCGTCCCGAGCTCTCCGTCGGACGGGGCCGGGATGACGTCGGCCTCAATGTCGCTGAACCCGTGGCGCTTCAGAAGGTCCGCCCACTGCTGCGTGGTGTACTGCCAGCGCAGCACGGTCAGTTCGGTCTCCCGCCCCGCCAGCCACTTCCCGCCCATCCGCTGGGCACCGTACTGACCGGCGACGGGCTCGCGGTGGGAGAAGGCGAACAGGCCGCCGGGTGCGAGCCGCTTGACGACCCTGGGCAGCAGGTCCTCGGGGTCGGTGAACCACACCGCACCCCAGGTCGAATAGATCAGCTCGAAGCACCGGTCGGTCTCGTCGAGGTAGGAGCACGCCTCGGCGCAGACATGGCTCAACCCGGGGACCCCGCTCCAGAATCCCTTGGCACGTTCGACCTGGACGGCGGAGAAGTCGACAGCCGTCACTTCGACCCCCTGCCGGGCGAGGAAGGCGGCGTTCTCGCCCTCGGCGGGCCCGAGGTCCAGCGCTGTCTTGGGAGCGCCCAGGATCTCGGCACCGGGACCATTACCCGGGACACCGGTCCAGTCGAACCGGTCGGCCGCGGGCCGGTCAGTCTGCTGAGGGCGGTACTTGTCCCAGTACTCGGCGGCAGTCGTGGGCGCGCTGGACATCTGGGTCCTCCCGGAGGCGGTTCCGTGCCGGTCGGTGGCCAAGCTACCGGAGGCAAGAGCCATGTGGGGAGGAAGGAGGCAAATGCTCTAAACAGGCATAAAAGTGGCCAGGACCGCGTCTAGCGGCCCTGGCTCCGATCGTTTGCCGTGTGGGTCAGTGGCAGCTGGCCCCGGGGTGGCACGGCCCGCACTTGGCCGTCGTACTTGAACGCGATCTCCGGGATGTGCTCCAGGAACCGCCCCTCGAAGTGCTGTGCGCAGAACTCGCGGTAGTTCTTGGTGTCGAGGATGAACACGTGGACGGCGATGTCCACGATCGGCCCGCAGCACATCTCCAGGCCCTGGCCCCACTTCTCCATGGCCGTCACGAGGTAGGAGACCGCCGCGTGGAAGAGGCGGTTCGCCATCACCTCGTCGAACGGGTAGTCCCGCATGAGCAGGGTGATCTGTCGGCTCCACACCTCGGGGGAGACGTAGGAGCGGGGGTCTCGGGTGGTGGTGTCCACAGTCGGTGTTGCCATGTGACGCCCTCCGATCTCTCGGGTTGCCGGCCGTACCGTTCCCCAGCACGCCAGGAGGCGGTGTCGAGCATCAGGCTCGCTTCTCAGTCAGCCCAGCCTCGCATCGGATCGGCGGTTGGCGGTCCCCGGCGCCCCTGGCATAGCGTTTGCGTTCAATCCATTGCAACGCTCCGGGGGTGGCTTGTTGCATTCCCTTGAGAACTGTTGCAACGAAATTGCTGCTCTGGCCTGCTGTGATGTGGATTTGCTGCAACGCGACTGTTGCCAACACCATGAACGCAACGTAGCTTTTCCGTCATAAGAAACGGCGGGCCGACAAGGTGCCCGCCGCGGACGAAAGAAGACTGCGATGCGCGCCTTCGCCACCCCGACCACCATCTCCACCGTCCTGGACATCCCCGCCGGGCAGATCCGCCTCATCGCCGCCGACCGGACCGACACCACGGTCGAGGTCCGGCCGCTGGACTCCTCGAAGAGCCGCGATGTGAAGGCTGCCGAGCAGATCGGTGTCGCCTACGCCGACGGCGTCCTGCGGATCGAGGCCGCGCCCGCGAAGAACCGGGTCCTCGGTCACTCGGGCTCCGTTGAGATCACCGTTCAGCTGCCCGCCGGCTCGCGCATCGAGGCCAAGGCGGCCAGTGCCGAACTGCGCGGCGTCGGACGCCTCGGCGACGTCACCTTCGAGGCTGCGCACGCCACCGTGAAGCTCGACGAGACCGCGGGCGCCCGGCTCACCCTCCAGGCCGGCGACGTCAGCATCGGCCGGCTCGGCTCCGCCGCTCAAATCCGCACCCAGAAGGGTGACATCACCATCTCCGAGGCCCACCATGGCACTGTCGCGCTGCGCACCGAGTTCGGTGATCTGCAGGTCGGCGCCGCCCGTGGCACCTCCGCCAGCCTGGACGCTCGCACCACCTTCGGCAGTGTGCGCAACTCGCTCGACAACGCCGACGGCCCGGCCGCCGCGCTCACCATCCACGCCACCACCGCGTTCGGCGACATCACCGCCCGCAGCCTCTGATCACCGAGGGAGAGACGAACCATGAACAGCAGTCAGCCCGCCTGGACCGGCAAGCTCCCGGTCGACGACACCGCCCTGGCGGTCACCGACACCGGCGGCAACGGCCAGCCGGTGGTCTACCTCAACGGCTCCTACGCTGACCAGAAGCACTGGCAGCGCCTCATCGCCGAACTCGGCCCCGGCTACCGGCACATCAGCTACGACGAGCGCGCCCGCGGGAAGTCGGACCGGTCGACGGACTACTCCTTCGAGGCCTGCCTGCGTGACCTCGACGCCGTCCTCACCGCGAGACACGTCGAGCGGCCGATCCTGGTGGGATGGTCCTACGGTGCGCTGATCGCCGTGCACTGGGCCGCCCGCAACCCCGAGCGCACCCTGGCCGCCGTCTCCGTGGACGGCGCGCTGCCCACCGAGCCGATGGACGACGCCACCCGGGAGCAGGTCCGCAAGCTCTTCCGCCGGCTCAGCCCGCTCTTCCCGATCTGCCGGCCGCTGGGCCTGGCGGCTCGGATGAGCGCACCGCAGCACGCCGAGATCAACCTCGAACTCATCGACCTCTGTGCGCCCGCGGCCCTCGAGCCCGTCCTGGAGCGGATCGAGGTGCCCACCCGCTTCGTCCTCGGCACCGGCGGCAACCTGGGCTCGGACGCCAAGACGATGGAGAAGCTCCGTGCCGACCTCGAGGTCGCCATCGCCCGCAACGCCACCATCCGGCCCAGCGTCAAGGTGGCCAGCAACCACTCCAAGATCCTGCGCAACGACTTCCGGGCCGTCGCCGACGCCGTGCGCGGGCTCGACGTCGCCTGAGCGCGACCACGGCTGCGTGTCGGAGCCCGTGGCTACCATCCCCCGCATGGGCTACCAGACAACGTTCACCGGCCAAGTCGCCGTCGAGCCGCCGCTCAACCAGCAGGAGATCGCCTACCTGCGGAAGTTCGCCGCCACCCGGCGCGAGGACCGGGAGGGCGGCCCCTACGTGGCCGACTACATCGGGTACGCGGTCCAGGGCCGCGAGGCCGACAGGATCCCGGAAGGCCAGCCGAGCCGGTGGTGCAACTGGGAAGCCACGGACGACGGGGCCGCCATCGAATGGAACGGCGCCGAGAAGTTCTACAACTCGCCCGAGTGGATGACCTACCTGATCGACCACTTCCTCAAGCCGGGCGGCGCAGCGCAGGGGCAGCCCGGCTTCGAGCACTTCACCTTCGACCACACAATCAACGGTGTGATCGACGCCGAGGGCGAGGAGCCGGGGGACATCTGGCAGCTGCTGGTGCGCGACAACGAGGTCTCCGTCGACGGGCCCGACGATTTCGCCCTGTAGGTTCACCGGACTGGTGCCGGCAGGCCCTCGACCTACGTGGATGTCGCGAGACTTCCCATCGGTGCGTCAGGACCCGGCCCTGGTGAGCCGCACACCTGATTGGTTGCCGGTCCACGTGCCGCCCGAGTAGCGAAGCGTGCCGTCCCCGTCGAGGAAGAGCTGCGCGACGACCAGTCCGTTGCAGGCAGTAACGCCGACGTGGTCCCCCTTCGGGGAACCGTCCTGGATCTGGAGCATGCTCTCCGAGACGTGTAGCGGCTGGTACGTCATCGGGCAGAAGGCGCCGTTCGGGAGCTCGTAGTCCGCCTCCACCACCTGGCCGCCGCCCGCACCGCTGCCCCGCTCGATGATCAGCTGGAGCGAGCTCGGCTGACCGCCCGGTATCGTGCCCGACCACCTGCCGAGGAAGGCGTCCGGGATGCCGGACGGAGACTGGGGCTCGAAGAGGGGCCCCTGGTAGCCACCGGGGGTGGCGGACGGGTCGGTGTTGTAGTTGTGCTTGTTGACGGAGGCGAGCGCGTAGGCCAGCCCGGCGAGCCCGACCAGCCCCAGCGCGATGACCCAGTTGTTCACCCCGCGACGCTGCGACGGGAGTGGCGTCGCCGGGCGCTTGTGTTCCGCCGCCCGTTGCGGCTCCTGCGCCGCATGCCGCTCCTCCCGCCTGCGCCGGGCTTCCGCGGCCGGGTCCTCCGCCTCCTGCTTCGCCGCCCGCAGGCGCAAGGCCTCGGCGACCAGCTTCTGCTCGGCCAACTGCTCCGGGGAGGGCTCCGGTGCGGGCCTCCGCTCGACCACGGTGGCCCGTGCGGTCGGTGTCGGTGACGGCTCCAGCTCCGGCTCCGGCGTGAGCTTCGGCCTGAGCGTGGGCTGCGACATCCCGAGCCGGCGGGTACCCGGTTCGGCCGCCCCGCCCTCCAGGTCGAGCAGCTCGGACATCCGCCGCGACAGCTGCCCCAGCAGCGGCGCAGGCAGCCACCCCTCGCGCACCAGCGCCGCCGCCCCCTGTGGCGCCAACCGGGCGGCGAGCTGGTGCGGCGTCGGCCGATCGCCCGGCGCCTTGGCCAGGCAGGCCAACGCGAGCCCGCGCAGCTCGCCGCTCAGCCCACCCAGGTCCGGCTCGCCGTGCGCCACCTTGTAGAGCAGCGCCCCCGCTGTATCCGCCGCGAACGGTCCCCGCCCGGTCGCCGCGAACACCAGCACCGCGCCGAGTTGGAAGACGTCTGACGGTGCACCCAGCGACTCCCCCAGGACCTGTTCCGGGGACATGTAGCCGGGTGAGCCGATCACCACCCCGCTCTGCGTCAGCCCTGCTGTGGTCGCCCCGTCCATCGCTCGCGCGATCCCGAAGTCGATCAGCCTCGGACCGTCCGGCGAGAGCATCACGTTCGACGGCTTGATGTCACGGTGGATCAGTCCCAGTCCGTGCACCGCCGCGACGGCCTCCGCCAACCCGGCGGTCAGTGCCCGCACATCGTGCTCGGGCAGCACCCCGAACTCCGTGACCGCATCGGCCAGCGCCGGGCCGGCCACGTATCCCGTCGCAACCCACGGCGTCGCTGATTCGGTGTCCGCATCCAGCACCGGCGCCGTCCACTGGCCCCCGACCTTGCGCGCCGACGCCACCTCCCGCCGGAACCGGTCGCGGAACTCACCGTCCGCCGCGAGGTCGTCCCGCACCAGCTTCACCGCGACCGTCCGCCCACCCGGACTGCGCCCAAGGAAGACCTGGCCCATCCCGCCCGCACCCAGCCGCCCGAGCAGCCGGTACTCCCCGACCTGCTGCGGATCCCCCGCCGCCAACGGCTGCATGCGCTGCCCCTCCCGATCTGCCGCCCGCTCCCCGCGGGCATGAACGGGCACGATCATGGCGAACCGTCACCCGCCCGGACAAGTCGCGGGGCGGCGCCAACCGCCACGCTGGAGCCGGTTCGTCAGGCAGGCGACCGGAGCTGACCGCGGGTACGCATCAGGATCCGGCCGAGCATGTTCTTGCCGGTTCCGGTCCGCCCGCGGCCCCAGTAGTGGTCGGTGGTGGTGTCCTCGACGATCTCCTCGTCGCCGGTGGACAGCAGGACGGCGCGGATGTCCGGATGGACCCGGAACTTGGTCGCCACGGCACGACGCATCACGTCGTCCTTGACCCGCTCCCAGTCCCGCCGCAGCGGCTTGGACCGGTAGCGACCCAACTCGGCGGCGCGCAACGGGGTGCGGGCCCGACGGATCAGGTCGGCGTGGCGGGTGCCGATGAACTTCTGCGCCTGGAAGTAGTGTTCCGAGGTCGGCCACAGATGGCCGTCGAGCTCCAGGCTGTGCGGGGAGAAGTTGGAGAAACAGCCGTACGGAACCTCGTCGGCACCGTAGAAGTAGATCGTCATCCGAGCCTCGTGGCAGTTGCGGGGACCGCACGGTCTCAGGCGCCGGACTGTGCCGGCAATCGGTTTTCGGGGCGTGACAGGTGGACGCGGGGAGCGGTGATGGGGGAGACGATGGCTGAGCAGCCCTGGCGGGCGGCGTTGGAGAAGTTGCTGGCGGTGCCGGTGCTGCAGGACGCGGCGCTGACCGAGGAGGAGATCGACTTTCCGGAGGAGGTGTTCGACGCCGTCGAGGAGATGATCACCGCCAACGGCTCGGACGACATCGCCCCGATCATCGCCGCGGCGGTGGCGGCCGGGCGGATCCCCCCGGTGCGGGCCGCCGACGTGTTGGACATCGCCAGCTGGTCCGGGACCGACAACGGCGCCGCGATGCAGCGCACGCTGGACGACTGGCTGCGGCAGGCCGACGACCCGGTCCGGGTGTACCTGGCGCTGCACACCGAGGTCTACCCGCTGCCGACCGCCGCCGAGATGCGGGCGGTCCTCACCGTCGTCGCCGCGCGCCACCCCGAGTACCGGGCGGTCTGCGAGCGCATGATCGCCTCCCGCCGCGGCGGCTGAGGGGTCGGCGTCCAGTGGCTACTCCTCCCGCGCGTCCGCGGTGATGGACATGTCCGCGTAGCGGTCGCCCGCGACCTGGCCGGCGATCGGCTCCAGCAGGGCCAGTTCCTCGGCGCTGAGGGTGATCCGGGTGGCCGCGGCGTTCTCCAGCAGGCGGCTGCGCCTGCGGGTGCCGGGGATCGGGACCACGGTCAGGCCGTGCACCCGGGCGCGCTGCTGCACCCAGGCCAGGGCGATCTGCGCGGTGGTCGCGCCGCGCTCGGCGGCCAGCTGCCGGAGCGGGGCCAGCAGGGCGGTGTTCGCGGCGGCGTTCTCGCCGCTGAAGCGCGGCAGCCACTGGCGGAAGTCGCCCGCGGAGAGCTCCTTGGCGGCGTCGGTGAAGCTGCCGGTCAGGAAGCCCCGGCCGAGCGGTGAGTAGGGCACGAAGGCGACCCCGAGCTCGGTGGCGGCGCCGACCACGCTGCGCTCGACGTCCCGGCTGAAGACCGACCACTCGGACTGGACGGCGGTGATCGGGTGCACCGCGTGCGCCTCGCGCAGCTCGGCACCGGTGACCTCGCTCAGGCCGAGGTACTTGACCTTGCCCTCCCGGACCAGCTCGGCCATCGCACCGACCGACTCGGCGAGCGGGACGGCGGGGTCGCGGCGGTGCATGTAGTAGAGGTCGATCACCTCGACGTCCAGCCGCCGCAGGCTCGCCTCGACGGCGGTCCTGATGTACCCGGGGTCGTTGCGGATGCCGCGGAACTGCGGGTCGTCGGCCCGGCGCTCGATGCCGAACTTGGTGGCCAGGGTGATCTCGTCGCGGTGCGCGGCGACGAAGGGGGCGAGGAACTCCTCGTTGGCGCCGGTGCCGTACATGTCGGCGGTGTCGATCAGCGTGACGCCCGCCTCGACGGTGGCCGCCAGGGTGTCGCGGGCGGCGTCGTCGTCGGTCTGCCCGTAGGCGTCGCTGATGCCCATGGCGCCGAAGCCCTGGAGGCCCACGAGGGGGCCGCCGCGGCCCAGTTCGACCTTGCCGACGGGCTCGATGATGCTGCCGCTGGTGTTCATGACGATCACGCTAGGACCTTCGAGTGCACTCGAAGCAAGGGCAAAATGCGCTGCGCCGCGGTGGGTCGACGGGGTACTCCTTGGGGGTCCACCCCATCGAACGGAGAGGAACCGGGGGCCATGACCGGGGGACCGGCGGTACTGCTCACCTCCGCGCAGGAGTCGACCACCCGGCAGCTGCTGGTCGCGGCCGCGGCCGACCGCGGGCTGGCGCACGCCGTGCAGGGCGGCGCCGAGCACGCCGCGCTGCCCGGGCGCGCCGTGCACTGGTACGGCGGCCCGCTCGCCGCCCGGCGGCTCGACCGCGCGCTCGGGCTCGCACTGCTGGAGCCGTCGGACGCGTGGCTCGCCGAGCTGCCCGCGGAGTTCACCGGGCGGCGGATCGAGCTGACCACCCTCTGCGAGGCGCGGGCGGCGCGGCGGCCGGTCTTCGTCAAGCCGCCCAGCGACAAGCAGTTCCCGGCCGCGGTGTACCAGGACGGCTCCCGGCTGCCGCGCGGCGGCGAGCGGATCGCGCCGGACACGCCGGTGCTGGTCTCCGAGGTGGTGACCTTCGCTGTCGAGTACCGGCTCTTCGTGCTGGACGGCCGGATCGCGGCCGGCAGCCGCTACGCCCGGTACGGCCGGCTGGACGTCGCGCCGCTGGACGCCGACCCGGCCGCGGCGGGGGTCCGGTTCTTCGCCGCCGAGCTGCTGGCGGCGGTGGCCGACACGCTGCCGAGCGGCGTGGTGGTCGACGTGGGCCTGCTCCAGGACCCGGACCGGGGGAGTGAGCGGTGGGCCGTGGTGGAGGCCAACATGCCCTGGTTCGCGCACAGTTACGCGGCGGATATGGCGGGGGTGCTGGACGTGGTGCTCCGCTCGGCCGGCCCGCGGCAGCTGGTCGGGGCGGCGGATCGGCGGTTCGTGCGGGAGTGAGGGCTCTCCTGCGGGAGTGAAGCCTTAGAGCGGGAGCTTTCGAGCGGGAGTGTGAGCCGGGCGCGACCGGTGTGCCGGACTCCCCCGAGCGGGGGACGCCGGGGCGGATGGTTCTGGCGGGTCGGCCGGTCGCCCTGGCAGACTTCCGCGGTGCCGACCGTCCGCGAGATCTCCCGCACGGCCCTGCTCCGCCGGGGCGTCGTGCTCGAAGCCGTCACCCTCGGGTGGTACGCGCTCGGCGTGGTGGCCCTGGCGATGGCCGCCCTCACCGCCCGCTCGGTGGCGCTGGCCGGCCTCGGGCTGGACTCGCTGCTGGAGGTCGGCGCCTCGACCGTGGTGCTCTGGGAGCTGACCGGCACCGGGAAGGCCCGCCAGCGGCTCGCGCTGCGGCTGGTCGGTGCCGGCTTCGCGTTGCTGGCGCTCTACCTGCCGGTGCAGGCCGGCCTGGTGCTGGCCGTCCGGTTCCACCCGCACCACTCGCCGCTCGGCATCGCCTGGAGCGCCGCCACCGTCGCCGTGCTGGGGCTGCTGGCCGTTGGCAAGGCCCGCACCGGGCGGGCGCTGGACAACCCGGTGCTGCGCGCCGAGGGGCGGGCCACCCTGGTCGGCGCCCTGCCCGCGGCCGCCGTGCTGGTCGGGCTGCTGCTGAACGGCGCGCTCGGCTGGTGGTGGGCGGATCCGGTGGCGGGGTGCCTGGTGGCCGGGTACGCGGTGGCGGAGGTCGTGGCGGCGGTGCGCGGCACCCGGTGAGCGCCGGTTACTCGGTGAGGGCCGGCCACCCGGCGGGTCCGGGCCGGCCGCGCCCGCACCCGCCGGCGCGGGAGCGGGGCACGGCCGGCCCGGAGCCGGCTCACCCGGTCAGGTTCGAGAGGCAGTTCGCCTCGCCGACGTCCGCCGGGTCGAGCGCGTGCCGGATCTCGTGCAGCACCACCGGGTCGACCGCCATCAGCACGTGGTCGGGGTGGTTGGCCGGGCAGAGCTGCTGGACCGTGACGTTCTCCACGTTCGGGCCGCTGAGGAACTGCGAGGTGTACGGGGTGACCACCTCGTCGTCCTCGGTGGCGATCACCGTGTAGTGGACCCCCGGCAGGGTGTCGCCGCCCGCGTTGAGCTGGGCCAGCATCGCCGAGCCCACCTCCTGGTCGGCGCAGGCCGGGCAGGCGGAGGCGACCAGCGCCTGGGCGCCGGGGAAGGACTGGGCCAGCACGGTCAGGCCGTCCAACGTGGTGCCGTGGTTGCTCGGCGAGAGCCCGACCAGGGTGTGCACCTTGGCCGCGCCGCCGTCGAACTTCAGGTACCAGCGCGGCATCATGCCGCCCTGGCTGTGGCCGACGACGTCCACCTGGCCGGCGCCGGTGGCGGCCAGCACGCCGTCCACGAAGGTGGACAGCTGGGCGGCCGACTCGGCGACCGGGCCGATCGCGCGCAGCACCGGGACGCCGGGCTGGGCGCCGTAGGTCAGCGCGTAGACGCAGTAGCCGTCGGCGGCCAGCGCCGGGGCGACGGTGAGCCAGTTGACCGAGCCGTTGGCGAAGGTGCCGTGGACCAGCACCACCGGGCGCGGGTGGGCCGCACTCGGGTGGCAGGACCAGTCGTTGGCGCCGGGCACGCCGGGGGCGGCCAGGGCCTGGGCGGCGGAGATCGGGTCGGTGCCGCTGCGGGTGGTGGCCTGCGCCGGGGTGGCGGCGCCGGCCAGCCCCGCGCAGAGCAGCGCACCCGCAGCGAGGGCGGCGAGCCGGCGGGGGCGGGGGCGGGTGGTGGCGGTGGTGTGGGAGTGGCTGTGGGGGAGCGGGGTGCTTCCGGGCAGGCGGAAGCGCCGGGACGTTCCGGGCATGACTGTCCTCCGGGTGGGGTGGGAGGTACACGAACGGCGCGTGGGGGTGCGCCGGAAAATGGGGAACTGGCCGGTAAGTTACGGCCGCGCAACCTGGTTGGCCAGAGACCGCGCAGCAAGTGGCACCCGGTGGAGCGGATCATGCCGCCCGAACGGCCGGATGGCGGCGCGGCGGACTGCCGTCGCGGCCCGGGGGTGTTCCGGCAGGTCGCCGCGGTCGGGAGCGGGGCGTCGGGCGGGCGTCGGGCGCGGCCGGAGCGCGGGTGCGGTGCGGGTGCGGCGTGGCTGCGGCGGGGGTGCGGTGTGCCTCCGGCGCCGCTCCCGGCGGACTACAGCGCCGGCGCCGCCGGGCGCGCGGCGCGGGCCGCCCAGCGGCCGTCCGCCCGGGTGATCACGATCGGGTGGTCGAAGCAGGCGCTGACCAGCTCGGTGGTGATCGTCTCCAGGACCGGCCCGCTGCCGACCACCTCGCCCTCGCGCAGCAGCAGCGCGTGCGTGGTGCTGCTCGGCAGCTCCTCCAGGTGGTGCGTGACCAGCACGCTGGCCAGCCCCGGGTGCCGCCCGCGCAGCTCGTCCAGGCCGGCCAGCAGCACCTCACGGGCCGTCAGGTCGAGCCCGGTGGCGGGCTCGTCGAGCAGCAGCAGGCGTGGCTGGGGCATCAGCGCGCGGGCGATCAGGGTGCGGCCGCGCTCGCCCTGGGACAGGGTGTCCCAGGTGGCCTCGGCCCGGCGGGACATGCCGAGGGTGGCGAGCAACTGCTCGGCGTGGTCGAGTTGCTCGGGGGCCGGCTTGCGGTGCAGGTCGGGCTCGATGGAGTTGGTCAGGCCGGTCAGCACCACCTCGCGCACGGACAGCGGGGAGCGCAGCGGGTGCCGCGGGTTGACGTGCCCCAGGTGGGCGCGCAGTTCGCGGACGTCCACCCGGCCCAGCTGCCGGCCCAGCACCCGCACGGTCCCGCGGGTGGGGTGGGAGACCGCGCCGAGCAGGCCCAGCAGGGTGCTCTTGCCCGCGCCGTTGGGGCCGAGCACCGCCCAGTGCTCGCCGGGCCGGATGGTCAGCGAGACGTCGCGCAGCAGGTGGCGACCGGTGCGCACGACCGCGACGTCCGTCGCCTCCAACAGCGGGCCGGTGCCGGCGGGGTCGATGCCGGCGGGGTCGGTGCCGGTGGGGTCGGTGGCGGCGGGCATCGGATCACGCTCCTCGCTGGGGCGCCGCGGCTCGGTGGGTGGCGCTCTCCCGGCGGTCGGCAACCGGGCGGCGCGAACCCGCGTCCACACTCACCGGGTGCAGCACGCTAGCAGTCGCTGGCGGGCCGCCGGTGGCCGTTCCGGCTGCTGGACCGCCCGCTGGACTGCCCGCCGAGGGGGCGCACCGCTACCCTCGGCGGTGCCCCGAGCGGTGCCGCGTCACGATGATGCCGGATCATGGCGCGGGTGCCGGGCGCGCGGGTGCCCGACCGACGGAGTGTGAGGAGCAGGACCAGTGATCGGACGAGCACTGAACGGCCGTTATGAACTGGTCGGCACCCTCGGGGCGGGTGGCATGGCCACCGTGTACCTCGGTACGGACCGGGTGCTCGGCCGCCAGGTGGCGGTCAAGGTGCTCAACGGTGGCCTGGCGGAGGACCCGAGGTTCGCCGAGCGGTTCAGCCGCGAGGCGCAGCACGCCGCGATGCTGGTGCACCCGCGGATCGCGATGGTCTTCGACTCGGGCATGGACCAGGGCTCGCCGTACATCGTGATGGAGCTGATCCGCGGCCGCTCGCTCGGCTCGGAGATCGCCGAGCAGGGGCCGCTGCCGGTGGAGCGCGCGGTCGGGATCGCCGCGGCGGTCTGCGAGGCGCTGGAGGTCGCGCACGCGGCCGGCCTGGTGCACCGCGACATCAAGCCCGCCAACGTGATGATCACCGACGACGGCGGGGTCAAGGTCGTCGACTTCGGCATCGCCCGCGCCTCGGACGGCGGTCAGCAGCTCACCCAGACCGCGACCGTGCTGGGCACCGCCGCCTACCTCTCGCCCGAGCAGGCCACCGCCGGTGAGGTGGACGGACGGGCCGACCTCTACGCGCTCGGCTGCGTGCTCACCGAGATGCTCACCGGCGAGCCGCCGTTCACCGCCGACACGCCGGTCGCGGTCGCCTTCAAGCAGGTCAGCGAGGACGCCCCGCCGGTCAGCCGGCGCCGCCCGGAGGTGCCGCCGGCGCTCGACCACGTGGTGGCCCGGCTGCTGGCCAAGAGCCCGGCGAACCGCCCGGCCGGCGCCGGCGCGGCCCGCGGCGAGCTGCTCGCGGCCGTCCCGGTGGCCGGCGCGGTGGACCGCACCTCGGAGCTGCTGGCCACGCCGCCGCTCGCCGCCGGCGACGGGGACCGCACCACCGTGCTCCCGATGGGCAGCGCCGCGAGCGGACCCGCCGACCCGCGGCCGTTCCCCGGCGGGTCCGCGCCCACCTCGGTGATGGCGCCGCTGCCCGAGTACCCGGGCGGCGGCGCCGGCGGCACCGGGGGGCTCGGCGGACTGCAGCTGAACGGCGGTGACGGGGCCGGCGACCGGCGTGGCGGCGGGCGCTCGCGGCGCACCATGGCGCTGGTGCTCGGCGGGGCCGGCCTGGCGGTGGTCGCGCTGGTGGGGGTGCTGGCGCTGGCGAGCAACTCCTCCTCCGGGAACGGGCAGCACGGCGGCAAGCCGGTGGCCGCCACCGCCCCGGCCAACGACGTACCGCCCCCCTCGACCCAGCCGGTCGGCGGCGCGCCGACCCCGCCCACCGGCCCGGCCACCTCGGCCAAGCCCAGCCCGGCCACCCCGGTGGCCGAGATCGCCGCGCTGCGCGCCGAGATGGCCGGCACCGCGATGCCGAAGGAGCGTCAGGCGCCGCTGCTGCACACCATGGACGTGGCGCTGGCGGCCGAGACCGGCGGCAAGCCGCAGGACGCGGTGCAGGCGCTGAAGGCGGCGCAGAAGCAGGTCCGTGACCTGTCGAAGAAGCACGTCGTGGACGGGCAGGTGGCCGGCGCCTGGCAGCACCAGCTCGGCACGATCATCGGCCAGCTGAACACCGAGGCGGGCGGCGCGAACGCGGCGCCGACCGACCAGCCGGGCCCCGCGACCACCGCCGACCCCACCGGCGCCGACGGCGGGGACAACGGCGGCAACTAGCGTCAACTACCGGTGACTACCGGCAACCGGCCGTCCCGGGAGCGCCGCCCTCAGGAGGCCTCGCGGGTGGCGAAGGCGCGGCGGGAGGCGTCCTCCTGGGCGAGCCGGCGCATGGTGGCCAGCAGGGCGTCGCCCAGGACGGTGCCCAGGACCGCGCTCTCCACCTGGCCGTCCGGGTCGGCGCGGCGGCCGACCAGGTCCAGTTCGGCCGCGGCCAGGCGCTCGGCGGCTGCGGCGTAGTCGTCCAGGATGCCCAGCAGGTCGAGCCGGCCCAGGTCGGAGAGGGTGCGGATGAGCTGGGCCAGCGAGGCGCTGGCCGGGCCGCCCTTCCGTACCCGCCAGCCGCGCCCAGCCACCCAGGCGTCGGCCGCGCCGATCGCCTCGTGCCAGGCCGGGTCGGCCCAGGCCGGATCGTCGGGGTCGTCGGCGGCCACGCACGGCGGGGTGACCGCGCGCTGCGCGACGCCCAGGGTCTGGTGCAGTGAGACCTCTGGTGCGTCGACCTCGGCGACCACCTCGCGGGCGGCGGCGATGGAGAGGCCGCCCACCTCCAGCAGGGCGCGCAGCAACTTGAGCCGCCGGATGTGTCGTTCACCGTACTGGGCCTGGTTCGGGCAGGTCAGCTCGCCGTGTGGCAGCAGACCCTCTCGCAAGTAGTACTTGATCGTGGGGACCGGTATCCCGGTCCGCCGGCTCAGCTCCCCAACGCGCAAGGCCGACCTCCTCTCCCGCCCCGGAGCAGCGGTGATGGGGATCCAGCCTAGGCGTGTCGCGGTCGCCGCAACCAGCCCTGAAGGCATTCTGACTATCCGTCAGATGGGCGAGCGGGCTGCGGAGGGGCGCACCGGGCCGGCCGCGCTCGCGTGGCGAAGGGGGTGGCGCGGCGGCCGCGCCCGTGCAGGTCAACGGCCCTGCCGCGGTCCGACTTCCGGCCACCGCCCGCCGGAAGTCGGTCGGTGGCCCGGCGGGCGCCTCAGGCGGCCGTGGTCGGCCGTGCCGCCGGCGGTCGGACGGCGCAGGCGGCGGCGAAGCCCTGGCTGGTCAGCCCGAAGGCGCTGTTCACCCGCGAGCGCAAGTCCTCCAGGGCCACCGTCATGGTGAGTTCGACGAACGCCGGCTCGCCGAGGGCGGCGACCGGGCGCGCGGCCAACTCGTCGGTCACGGTGGGCTCGGTCCCGGTCATCGCTTCGGCGTACTCCAGCACCGCGCGTTCCAGCTCGGTGTAGACACCCGTGCTCTGCCGCCGGTTCGGCACCTGGTCGATGTTGGCACCCGCCACCCGGCACCCGCCGCCCGTTACTGGCGGGTGCCGCACCCCGGGCAGAAGGCGGCGCCCTCCGGCACCGGCTGCCGGCAGCCCGCGCAGGTCACAGGGGCGGCGAGCTTGTAGCCGCAGCCGGCGCAGAAGGCCCCGCCGTGCGTCTCGGCCTTGCACTGTGGACAGACCAACTGCCGCTCGGCGGACACGTCGTAGGCCGCGCCCGCCTGCTGGCCGGCGGCGTAGGCGCGCTCCGCCACCTGGTCGTTGAGGCCGCGCCGGCGGGCCGCCTCGGCCTCGGCGGCGGTGTCCGGGGCGCAGGTCTGGCAGAGCCCCTGGGGCGGGTTCCAGCACTGGTCGCAGACGTGCTGGGTGCACCGGGCGCAGCGGTGGAAGTGGTGCTCGGCCGCGGTGATGGCGCGCTGGAAGGCGGCGTCCCTGGCGTGTCCCCAGCCCGCGCCGGCCAGGCCGTCGACGGCGTTGCTGAGGGTGCCGGCCTCGGAGCCGAGCACCCGCCAGGCAGCGCTGACGCCCTTGCCGATCCAGCCGGCCGCCCGCCCGGTGGTGAACGCCTCGAACGGGGAGCGCCAGGCGTCGTAGCAGCGCTGGCAGTTGAACTCGAACTGGAAGCCCGCGCCGGTGCCGTACTGTTCGCACAGGTCGCGGTGGTTGCTGCTGAAGTAGATCTCGCTGCTCACGCGGTTCCCCCCAGGGTGTCCGTTCTGATGCTCCGTCGACCGGTTCGAAGGCGCCCGGAGCCGCCCGGAGCGGTGCGGAGCCGCCCGGAGGACGCGGCGGGCGACGCGACCGGTTCCCGGTGCGCGCAGCGTGCCACGTCAGCCCAGGTGGAGGGAAGCCCCGAGGGTCGTTGTTCACCAGTTGCTCCGCCGGCGGGGTGCGGCTGGCCAGCGCCCGGGCTTCGTTCCTATGCTGCGGGCCATGGTGAGCGAACAGCCCGTGGTCAGCGAGCGGGTGGCCCGGGCACAGGCCCGGGTGCAGGAGCGGCGCAGCGGGCAGGTGGCCCGGCTGCGCTCGCTCGGCTGGCTGTTGCTGGTGGCCGTGGCGGTCTCCGCGTGGACCAGCGGCTACCCGCCGGGCCCGTCCGGTCGCGGGCTGCTGGTCAGCCTGGCCCTGCTCTGGTACTGCGCCGCGATGGTGGTGGCCTCCGCAGGCCGGCGGGAGCCCACCGACCGGACCCGGCTGCTGCTGATCGTGCTGACCGGCGTGCCGGCGCTGGCGCTCACCGCCCTGGAGCCGGACGGCACGCTCAACGTGCTGCCGGTCTCCGGCACGGTGATGATCGCCTTCCTGCGGCTGGAACGGCGTCCGGCGCTGGTGGTCGGCGGCCTCGGCACCCTGGTCATGGCCGTGCTGCTGGCGACGACCGTGCACCATCCGTTGGACACGGTCAGCGCTGCGGTGCTGCTCTGCGTGGTGCTCGGCGCCACCGCCCAACTGGTGCGCACCAGCCGGGAGAACCAGGAGCGCACCGAGCTGCTGCTGGCCGAGCTGGAGGACGCCCGGGAGGCGGAGACCCGGGCGGCGGCCGGCGCGGAGCGGGCCCGGATCGCCCGGGAGCTGCACGACGTGCTGGCCCAGTCGCTGTCGGCGCTGGCGATCCAGCTGGAGGGGGCGCGCAAGCTGGCCGAGCGCGAGCAGGTCGCGCCGCTGCTCCAGCAGGTCATCGGCCGCTCGGTCGAGCTGACCCGGTCCGGACTGGACGAGGCCCGCCAGGCGGTCGGTGCGCTGCGCGGCGACAGGCTGCCGGTGCTGGCCGACCTCGGTGCGCTGGTCGAGCGCAGCGCCCGGGACCTGGAGATCCCGGTCGGCTTCCGGGTCACCGGGGAGGTGCGCCGGCTGGAGCCGCAGGCCGAGTTCGCGCTCTACCGCGGGGTGCAGGAGGCGCTGACCAACGCGGCCCGGTACGCCCGGGACGCGCGCACCGAGGTGCTGCTGGCGTACGGGCCGGAGCTGGTGCGGCTCACCGTGGCGAACGACGCGCCGGACGCGGCGCCGGAGGGGGCACGGGCGGAGGCAGCGGACGTGGCGCGCGGGGGCGGCGGCAACGGGCTGCGCGGGATGCGCGAGCGGATCGAGCGGGTCGGCGGCACCGCGGCGGCCGGGCCGACGCCGACCGGCTGGCTGGTCGAGATGGAGGTGCCGGCGTGACCGGGCCGGACGTCCAGGGTGCCGCGATCCGGGTGCTGATCGCGGACGACCAGCGGGTCACCCGCGAGGGGCTGGCCCTGCTGGTCGGGCTGAACGAGGGCATGACGGTGGTGGGGCTGGCCGCCGACGGCGCCCGGGCGGTGGCCGCGGCCCTGGAGCTGCGCCCCGACGTGGTGCTGATGGACCTGTCGATGCCGGTGCTGGACGGTACCGCGGCCACCGCCGCGCTCGCCGAGCAGCTGCCCGGCACCCCGGTGCTGGTGCTGACCACCTACGCCGACGACGCCTCGGTCTTCCCGGCGCTGCGCGCGGGCGCCAAGGGCTACCTGACCAAGGACGCCGACTCGGACCGGATCGAGGCCGGGATCCGGGCGGTGCACGCGGGCCAGGTCTTCCTGGACCCGGTGGTCCAGCAGCGCCTGATCGCCGCGGCGCTGGCCGAGCCCGCCGGTGCCGGCCTGACGGCGGCGCCGGGCCCCGGCGCGGAGCTGTTGACCGAGCGGGAGCGGGAGGTGCTGCTGCTGATCGCGCAGGGCCTGTCCAACGCCGAGATCGCCGCCCGTCTCTTCGTCGGCCAGGCCACCGTGAAGTCGCACGTCAACCGGATCTACGCGAAGACCGGCGCCCGGGACCGCGCCCAGGCGGTGGGCTTCGCCTACCGCGCGGGGTTGGTCTCCGGCGGCGGCGGGGGTGGGGGCGGGGGCTGACCGGGCTGGGGTTCGTCGAGGGCCTCGAGCGCGGCCGGCACCTGCGGCAGTGCGGTGGGCTTCGCCTACCGCGTCGGGTCGGTTTCCGGGGGTGGGGGCTGACCGGGCGGGGGTTCGTCCAGCACCTCGAGCAGGGCCAGCACCAGCAGCAGCCCGCCGACCACCCCCAGCATCGCCAGCACCGTCGGGTAGCCGGCGGCCAGCAGGCCGGCGGCGGCCAGGAGCAGTGCGCCCCAGCCGAGCAGCGCCTTGTGCCGGTGCACGAAGTGGCGCAGGCCGCCGGGCCGTCCGCTGTCCCAGCGCAGCGTGGCCAGCCCCGCCTGCCAGTGCCGCCGCACCGGCCGGGCCCACTGCCCCGGTCCGGTGAGCCAGGCGCCCAGGGCGACCAGTACGCCGAGCAGCACCACGTCGCGGACGCCGCCGGTCAGGAACCGGGTCAGCGCGTCGTAGACCGCGCCGGCGGCCGGCGGGCTGACCGCGTCGGGCAGCGCGTCCAGGTAGCTGCCGCGGAAGACCGTCACCGTGATGCCGAGCAGCACGGCGCCGCCCGCGCAGCCGAGCGCCGCGCCCACCACCGCCCGGCGCCGGCGGCGGGCCAGCAGCACCCCGGCGGTGGCCAGCACCGCCGCGCCGGCCGGCAGCCAGTAGCCGGCCTCCTGGAGCAGCCGGAAGCCGGTCCGCACCCGGTGCACGGCGGGTGAGCTGACCAGGGTGTAGTCGGTGTGCGTGGCGGGCAGCTTGGTGGCGATCGGCAGGCCGTGCGCGGCCAGGGCGTTCTTCACCTGGTCCATCAGCGGGGCGAGGTCGAGGGTGACGGTGTCGCCGGAGATCCGCACGGCGCCGCCCCCGCCGTGTCCGGTCAGCCCCTGGACCAGGGAGGCGTGGGCGGTGCGGTTGACGTCGAGCCAGAGGTCGGCGAAGGCGGGGCCGTCGACCAGCTGCGCCACCTGACTGCGGACCACGCCGGCCACGCCGTTGTCGAGCACGCCGGTGAGCGGGCCGAGCAGGTTGCCGAGTCCGGGGGCCAGTCCGTCGATCAGCGAACCGAGCTCGATCTGCTGGGCGATCCGGTCGCTCACCAGCTGGGTGACGCCGGCCTGGACGTCCGCGTTGTGGGCGAGCGGGGCGACGGTGGCCAGGTAGCGGTCGGTGTCGGTGATCTGCGACACCACCCAGACGGAGAGGATGCCGAGCGGGGTGAGCAGGGCGGCGAGCACGATCAGCAGTCCGGCGAGGCTCGAGCGCAGCCCTGGCGCCCGGCGTCGTTGCGGCTCCGGGCGCTCGCGCGGGCTCGCCTCCGGCGGCTGACCAGCCATCCGCGCGTCACCTCCGGTATCCCTGTCAGAACAGCAGATACCAGGACAAAAGGGATGGCCAGTCGAGACTCCCCCGAGGGCGTCACCGCGGGTGAAACGACGAAGCCCCTGACGGGCCGTCGCAGGACGGCTCATCAGGGGCTCGGCCGGACCGAGCGGCGCGGGGCCGGCTCGGTACGGGGACCGATCAGGCGGTGGTGTTGGTCCGGGTGGCGTCCTCGGCCTTGGTGACGTTGATCGGCTCGACCGCGGGCCGGTCCTCGGCCACCGTCGAGCTGGTCGTGCCGGCAGGTGCGTCGTCCTCGCGCATGGCCTTGGTCTCGGCCTTGAGGATGCGCATCGACTTGCCGAGGCCGCGGGCCATCTCCGGCAGCTTCTTGGAGCCGAACAGGAGAACGAGGACCACAAGCACCACCAGGATGTGCCAGGGCTCCAGACCGTTGCGGAACATCCCTGACCACCGGTCCCTTCGGTTTTCTCGCGGTTGCTGGGCCGGACGGGGTCGCCCGACCCAGCCAGTATGCCTGGCCCGGCGGCGGAACGTATACACCGGCCGGGAAACGGCGGTCAAAGAGCCCGTGACAGCGTTAGGTTCGGCATTTGCGCTCCAGTGTGGTCTGAACCACGTTCCAGCATTCTTCGGGCGCCGTTCCAGCGGGGCCGCGCGCCGGGCCGGTTGGGGCGCTCGCCCGGGCTCGCGCGCGGGCTGCGCGCGAGCCCGGGCGTGTCGCCGCGGGGTGGCCGGCGGGCCGACCG